>JACCSF010000055.1 GCA_013813135.1 Thermoleophilaceae bacterium
CCTTCGCGGCCGCCCTTCTCGTTGCGCTGCTCGGCCTCAACGCGGGCGCCGACCAGCCGGACTCCGCGACCCGCCCGGGGACCGTGGAGCTGCAGCTGCTCGGCGTGAACGATTTCCACGGCCACCTCGCGCCACCGGAGCCGGACGTGGGCGGCGCGGCGTGGCTGGGCGCTTGGCTCAACCGCGCGGCGACCTCCCACCCCGAGCGCACGATCCGCGTGCACGCCGACGACATGGTCGGCGCCTCGCCGCTGCTCTCGAGCCACTTCAAGGACGAGCCCACGATCGAGGCGACCAACCGGATGGGGTTCGACGTCGGCACGCTCGGCAATCACGAGTTCGACGAGGGCGGCGACGAGGCTCTGCGGCTGGTGAACCGCGCGCGCTACCCCTACATCGCCGCGAACACGGTGAGCCGCGCCGGCGGCGACCTGATCCTGCCGCCCTACAAGGTCGTCGAGCGCGCCGGAGTGAAGGTCGGGTTCATCGGCGTGACGACCACGGACACGCCCTACTTCCTGCTCGCCGAGTACGCCCGCCGGTTCCAATGGACCGACCTCTCGGACGCCGTCAACCGCTACGTGCCCGACCTGCAGAGCCAGGGCGTCCAGGCGATCGTGGTGCTCGCCCACGCCGGCGCCCTCCAGAAGGGCGCCGAGGCCGCGGGCGAGGTTGTGGACGAGGCGCGCCAGATGGACGACGCGGTCGACGTCGTCGTCGCGGGGCACACGCACTCGCGGCTCAATCTCGACGTCGACGGCAAGCTCGTCGTCGAGGCGCTCTCGTACGGGGTCGCGTTCGACCGGGTGCGGATGACGGTGGACCGCGCGACCGGCGACGTGTTCTCCAAGTCCGCCATCGTGATGCCCACGCGCCACGCCGGCATCAAGCCCGACCCCGACCTGTTGACCCTGGTCGAGAGCTACCGCAAGCGGGACGAGCCGCTCGCGAACCGAGTGGTCGGCCACGCCGGCCACGAGCTCGACAACGAGGCGGTCGACAGCCTCGCGGTGGACGCGCAGCGCGCCTTCGCCGGCGCCGACATCGCCTTCCTCAACCCCGGCAACACGCGCTCGGACATCGACGCCGGACCGATCACCTACGCCGACGCCTTCGAGGCGCAGGCCTACGAGCACCCGGTGTGGAGGCTGCGCATGCTGGGCTCGGACGTGCTCGAGGCGAAGGCCGAACAGCCCGGGCTGCTCGTGTCCGGGACGGCCGACATCCGCCCCGACGTCGTCTACACGGTCGCCGCGAACGGGATCGTCGCCGGGCGCCCGCCATTCGACCACGGGACCGATCGGGAAAAGGTGGGCTCCGACCTCCAGGCGCTCGTGGCCTGGCTGGAGCGCGAGCTGCCCTAGTCCGGGTCGTCGCCGCCCAGCCGTTCCGGGCTGGCCATGACGAACACCCCGCAGACGACGAAGGCGAGCAGCGCCAGGACACCGGTCACGATCGTGAACGTGCTCGTAAACGGGAAGAGCAGCCCCGCCCCGAGGATGAAGCAGGCGATCGTCGCGCGCTCGAGGCGGCTCACGGCCGCGGGTTCTCCTCGTACGCGAGCCGTCCGCTCAGCGCCAGCCGGAACAGCCACGTGAGCGCCGGCACGATCAACAGCAGGCCCAGTCCGGTGGCCACCAGCAGCGCCACCAGCGTGGCGTGGGCGCCCGCGGCCTCGTGCACCGTCAGGTCGGGCGGCAGCAGGTAGGGCTCCTGCGCGATGGCCCAGCCGGCCACGATCGCGGCGACGGCCGCCGCCGCCGTGTAGCGGGCCGCCTCGAAGCGCTCCCGCCACTCGAGCCGGAGCGTGATCAGGCCGGCCGCGCCGGACACCAGCACGCACACCAGCCCCGCGCCGGACGTAAGGCCGTCGTAGAGGGCGGGCACCTCCGAGCGGACCACGAGCAGCCCCGCGATCGCGAGCCCCCCAGCGACCACGCCGGAGCCGAGCGCGCGCGCCCGGAACGCGCGCACCATGTCCGGCCGGCCCGCGCGCCGGGAGTCCGCTCCGAGGAAAACGGCGGCGAGGTGGGCGCCCGTGGCCACCGCCAGCAGGCCGACCAGAATCGAGACGCTCCCGGTCCAGCTCGACCATTCGTCGCCGCGGGCGTTGCCGACCGGCACCCTGCCGGCGGCGATCGCGCCCGCCGCGGCCCCGAAGGCAAACGGCGTGAGCACAGACGCGAGCGCGAACGTGGCGCCGAGCGCACGCGCCTCCGCGATCGTGGCGGCCTCCCCCTTGAGCGCGAACGCCCCGCCGCGCAGGATGATCCCGATCCCGGCGAGGAACAGCGGGACGGCGAGCGTGGACGTGATCGACCCGAACGCCACGGGGAAGCCGGTCCAGAGCACCACGAGCAGGAAGATCAGCCAGACGTGGTTCGCCTCCCAGACCGGCGACATCGCCCGCTTGATCATCGCCCGCACCGGCGCCCCGCGCTGCGCGCCGCCGGCCGTGAGGTCCCAGAAGCCGGCGCCGAAGTCCGCGCCGCCGAGGAGGACGTACGCGGTGAGGGCGAGCAGCGCCACCCCGGCGACCAGGTCAGGCAGCATCGGCCTCGACCTCGAGCGGCCCGCGGCTGAAGCGGTGCAGCATCACGAAGGTCACGGCGGCGAGCCCCGCGTAGACCAGCCCCAGCACGGCAAAGCCGACCGGGACGCCGCTCGCGCCCGTGACCGCACTCTCGGTGCGCATCACCTGGTAGACGACCCACGGCTGCCGCCCGACCTCGGTCGTGATCCAGCCGGCGATCAGCGCCACCAGCGCCAGCGGCCCGGCCGCCACGAGCGCGCGGTGGAACCAGGGCGAGCTGGGCAGGCGCCCGTGGCGCCACCAGGTCCAGAGGAACCACCCACCGAGCGCGGTCAGGGCGGTCCCGATGAACACCATCGCGCGAAACGAGACCTTGACGATGCCGGTCGGCGGCCGGTCGTCCTTCGGCACGCTGTCGAGGCCCGTGACGGTGGCGTTCGGATCGTGGAACGCAAGCACCGACAGCAGATCGGGGATCTCGATCCCGCCCGGCAGGGTGAACGGCGCACCCTTCGTCGTCTTTTCCAGGCCCTCGAACGCGGCCAGCTTCACCGGCTGGCGGTCCGCCACCGTGCGCGCGGCCCAGTCGCCCACCAGCAGCTGCGCCGGCGCGGCCAGGGCGGCCACCGACAGGGCGACGACAATGCCGACTCGATGGTGTCGGTCGCGCCGCCCCCTCAGCCACCCGTACGCGTACACGCCCGCGACGAGGAATCCCGCGACGATGAACCCGGCGATGTACATGTGCACCAGCTCGTGCCAGAGGTTCTTGTTGAACAGCGCGTCCAGCGGGTTCACGTCGACCACCTCGCCACCGCGAACCGAGAAACCCTCCGGTTGATTCATCCACCCGTTCACGGAGATCACCATGAACGAGCCGCTGAGTCCGGCCACCACGATCGGCACGCCGGCGGCGAAGTGCACGCGGGCCGGCAGGCGGTCCCAGCCGTAGACGTAGATCGCTATGAAGATCGCCTCGATGAAGAACGAGACGCCCTCGACCCCGAAGGCGAGCCCGAACACGTCGCCGAAGGTGGCCATGAACTCCGGCCACAGCAGCCCCATCTCGAACGAGAGGATCGTGCCGGTCACCACGCCTACGGCGAACAGGATCAGCATCGCCTTCGACCAGCGCTTCGCGAGCGCACGGTAGAACGGGTCGTCCGTGCGCAGCCAGAGCCCTTCGAGGAACAGCACCATCGCCGGGAACGCGATCCCAAAGCACACCAGCGGGATGTGCACGGCGAACGACATCGCCTGCATCTGGCGCGCCTGCAGCAGATAGTCCTGGTCGACCGGCCCGCCGAGGACGCCGTCGATCACGTCGGCCCCAGGAGCCTCAGCGCCACGGCGGGGAACACCAGCACCGAGATCACGCCGCCGGTCACCAGGCCGGCCGCGAGCGCCTCGCGGCGCGGGACAAAGCGGCCGTAGACGAACGCGGGGAGGCCGCGAACAACCAGCAACGCGATCACGGTGAGCGGCACGAGCACGATGGTGTCAAAGGACGAGAACAGGGTGTCGAGATCCAGCCGCACTCCGCTGACCACGAAGAAGATCGGGATGAAGACGCCGAAGCCGATTCCCTCCAGCGTCTCCTGCAGGCCGGTCGCGCGGATCGCGCCCTCGCGGTCGAGCAGGCTCACCATCGCCCCCGCCAGGAAGGCGCCCAGCACCACCTCCAGGCCGAACTCCTCCGACATGTATACGAGCACCACCAGCAGCAGGAACGCGATCCGCACGCCGATCTGGGCGCTGGTGCGCTGCAGGCGCATGACCGTGGCCTTGAGCTCCACCGAGCCACGCGCGCCCGCGAGCACAAGCCCGACGACCGCCACCACTCCGAGGAACAGCAGCATCAGCACGAGCGTGGTCTCGAAGCTCGCCCCCGACGACGAGAAGAACAGCGACAGCAGGATCACCGTGGCGAGGTCGGCGAGCGACGCACCGGCGATCACCAGCTGGCCGAACGGCGTGCGCGTCTGCCCGGCGCTTGAGCACCGCCACCACGATCCCGAAGGAGGTGGCCGCCAGCATGATCGCGACCAGCAGCGGCGCGCCGACCAGCTCGACCGCGTCGAAGATGAGCGCCACGACCAGCGCGAGCGCCAGCGAGATCAGGAAGGCGGCGCCGACCACGCCGAGGTGCCGGTCATCCTCGGCGTCGAAGGCGATCTCGAGCCCGGCCAGGAAGAACAGGAACACAAGGCCGATCTGCGAGAACACCTCGAGCGGCGCGGTGATGTCCACCAGGTCGAGCGCGACCGGCCCGATCAGGATGCCGGCGAGGATCTCGCTCACGATCGGCGGGATTTTCGGCAGCGGGAGCAGGTCGACCAGCAGCGGCGCGCTGGTCGCCGCCGCCAGCGCAACGGCCAGGTCGGTGTAGTCGAGCCCCTCGATCTGTTGCGGAGGCTACGATCGGCGCCGGGTGGAACAGGTGTGGGACGACATCAGCCGGGCCTACGACCACCACATCCAGGTCCCCGGCAAGGAAACGCATTTCGTGATCCTGCTGGCGTTCGTGTGCTCGTTCGGCTTCATCCGCACCAGCGCGCACATGATCCGCGCGCAGGTGTCGTGGTGGCCCGGAAACGTGGAGACAAAGGGCGGCACGCACGTCCATCACCTCGTTTGGGGAATCCTGCTGCTGATCTCGATGGGCTACGTCGGCATCTCCACCGACATCGGCAGCCCCTGGTTCGAGCTCGTGGCGATCGCCTTCGGCATCGGCATGGGCCTGACCATGGACGAGTTCGCGCTGTGGCTGAACCTCAAGGACGTGTATTGGCAGCAGCAGGGACGGCAGTCGATCGACGCGGTGGTCGTGACCACCACGCTGTTGGTGATAGCCCTGCTCGGCCTGCAGTTCTGGATCGACGTCTACGACGCCGCGCTGGTGCTCGCCGGAGTGCAACGCGGCAACACCTGGATCGCGATCCCGATCCAGCTATTCGGCATCGCCCTGGCCGTCGTCTGCTTTCGCAGGGGGCGCAAGCTGGCGGGGCTGTTCGGGCTGTTCGTCCCGCTGGTGGCGCTCATCGGGGCGGTGTTTCCGCACCGGGAACCGGCGCGTTCCACCGCCTGACCACGCGCGTCTCGCGCTCGTAGCCGAGCACCGAGGTCGTGGCCGTGCCGAGGGCCAGCAGCGCCCCGTCGTCCGGCGCGAGGCCGACCCAGCGAGCCGCCGTTATGCGCAGCACGTGGCCGTGCGCGAACAACGCCACGTCGCCGTGGAGCCCCTCGAGGTCGGCTAGCACGCGATCCACCCGCCGGCCGACGTCGGCCGCACTCTCGCCGCCCGGGCAGCCGTCGCGCCACAGTTTCCAGTCCGGGCGTGATTGCCGGATCTCGGCTGTGGTGATGCCCTCGTACTCGCCGTAATCCCACTCGAGCAGGTCCTCGGTGGTCTCCACCCGATCCCCGAGCCCGGCAATCCGGCAGGTCTCGAGCGCCCGCTCGAGCGGGCTGGAGAGCACCCTCTCGAAGCTCCACTCCCTCAGGGCTTCGCGCAGCAGCAGCGCCTCGCGGTGCCCGTTCTCGGTGAGCGGGATGTCGGTTCTGCCGGTGTGGCGCCCGTCCCTGCTCCATTCGGTCTCGCCGTGCCGGGCGAGGACGATCTCCATCGTCAGCCGGGCTCCGCCGTCAATGCCGGGGCCGCCTCGCGGGCCATCGGCGCCTGGACCTCGATTCGCGGGGCACGGCAGCGACCATACCGCGCGGCGGTTGTCGCTTGCGGACGCGCGCCCCGGGTGGTAAGCCCCGTGTCGATGCTCACTCGCGTTGCCGCCGCCGGCCTCGCCCTGACCGCCGCGATGACGTGCACAGCGGGCGCGAGCCGCGCAGCCTCGCTGCCCGAGGGCTTCGCTGACGAACCCGCCCCCGGACGGGCCGGTGAACCGCGTGTCGCGCTTCACGCTCGGCGAGGACGACAGGATCGATCCGAGCAGCGAGCTGATCCTGATCGACGGCATCCCTTCTCCGGGCGGTAACCACAACGGCGGAGACCTGGCGTTCGGCAAGGACAACCACCTGTACGTGTCCGTCGGCGATGGCGGCTGCGACTACACGGGCGACAGCGGCTGCGCGGGCAGCAACGACGCGGCGCGTGACCGCCACGTGCTGCTGGGCAAGGTGCTGCGCGTCACCGCCAGCGGCGGCATTCCCTCCGACAACCCTTTCCAGGGCGCCGGTACCGCGCGCTGCAACCTCACCGGGCGAACCGAGGCCGGCACGCTCTGCCAGGAGACGTACGCCTGGGGGCTGCGCAACCCGTTTCGTCTCGGCTTCGACCCCAACGCGGCCGCTACGCGCTCGGCGCCGACCCGACCGGGCTCGCCGGCACGCTCATCCGCGTCGACCCCGAGACCGGGCAGGCTCTGCCCGACAACCCGCTGGCGTCGAGGACCGACCCGGACGCACGCCGGATCATCGGCTACGGATTCCGCAATCCCTTCCGGCTGACGATCAGACCGGGGACCAGCGAGCCCTGGGTCGGCGACGTCGGATGGGAGACGTGGGAGGAGATCAACCGGGCGCCGAAGCCCCCGGGCTGGCTCGAGAACTTCGGCTGGCCCTGCTACGAGGGCGCAGGACGCCAGGGCGGCTACGACGCGCTGGACCTGAGCCTGTGCGAGTCCCTCTACCCCGGCGGCAACGTGCGGGCGCCGTTCTTCGCGTACAGGCACGGTGACAAGGTCTTCTCCGAGGAGACCTGCCCGACCGGCAGCTCGTCGATCTCCGGCCTGGCGTTCACGCCGCCCGGTAGCACGCTTCCCGCGGAGTTCGACGGCGGCCTGTTCTTCTCGGACTACTCGCGCGGTTGCATCTGGGTGATGAAGGGCGGCGCCGGCGGACTTCCCGCCCCGAGTACCGTTCGGACGTTCCGAGCAGGTGCCTCCGGTCCGGTGGAGCTCCAGTTCGGCCCGGGCAACGACCTCTTCTACGCCGACTTCAACCAGGGCCGCATCATGCGCATCCACTACACCGCGGGCAACCAGGCTCCGCGCGCGGTCGTCAGCGCCAGCCCGACGAACGGCGACACGCCGCTCGACGTGGACTTCAACGCCGGCGGGTCGAGCGACCCCGACCCGGGCGACACGATCTCCTACGAGTGGGACCTCGACGGCGACGGCCAGTACGACGACGCCACGGGCGCGACGGCGCAGTTCACCTACGCGGACGCCGGCAGCTACCTGGCGAGCGTCAAGGTGACCGACGACCAGGGCGCGTCGGCGATCGACGCGGTTGCGATCAGAGCCGGCAACACACCCCCGACGGCGACGATCACCTCGCCGACCACGGGCCTCACCTGGAAGGTGGGCGACCCGATCGCGTTCGCCGGCAGCGCCACCGACGCCCAGGACGGCACGCTCGACGCAACCGACCTGGACTGGAAGCTCGTGATCCAGCACTGCCCGTCCAACTGCCACGAGCACACGGTGCAGACCTGGACCGGAATCGACCAGGGCTCCTTCCCGGCGCCCGACCACGAGTACCCGGCGTACGTCGAGCTGACGCTCACCGCCACCGACAGCGGCGGCCTCCCCGACACCCGGACGATCCGCCTCGACCCGAAGACCGTCGTCCTCTCCTTCGCGTCGAGCCCGAGCGGGCTGACGCTCTCGGTCAACGGCACCGACGCCACGACGCCGTTCGCCCGCACGGTGATCCAGGACTCGGTCAACGGCCTCGCCGCGCCCACGCCGCAGACGCTCGCATCGAGTACCTACGACTTCGGATCCTGGTCGGATGGCGGCGCGCGCGTGCACTCGATCACGGCTAACGCGGACCGCAGCCTCACGGCGACTTACAACAAGCGTTAGCTTCCGCCGCCATGGGGAGGCCTGGACCGATCGGCGTCGTGGCGCTTGCGATCGCCCTGGCGACGACGGCACCGGCCGGGGCGGCGGTGCATATCGGTGGGCAGCGAATCGTCGTCGACGCCGGCGGAGCGGCGGCCGTCGTGGAGCGCAGCCCGCTGCGGATCTCGTTCCGCGACGGGGGCGGGAGGGCCGTACTGGCCCAGGTCGAGAACCGCCTCCCGGGTCCGCTGGTCGAGCCGCCGACCGTGGACCCAGAGCCCGGCGGAGTGGACCTGCTGCCCGAGTCGACGCTCTACGCGCCGCTCACGTTCAGCGTCGGCGAGGAGCGCATCGAGCAGTTCCCCGGCCCGGGGCCGCTCGTGGGCGACCTGATGCAAGCCGAGCGCAGCGGCGTCCAGTACGCGGCGCGCGCTGTGGTGGCGGCGCGGCGCACCGGGCCCGGCGTGCGGCTCGCGCTCTCCACGGGCGATCCGTCCGGCCGGCGGCTGATCGTCACGATCCGCCCGCAGGGCAGGGAAGCGATCCGGGTGTCGGCGCGACCGACGCCGAGCGCCGGCGTGAGTGTTGTCGCCGACTCGTTCGCCGCCGGCCGCGAGGAGGCGTTCCACGGTTTCGGGGGGCGCCACAACGAAATCGACCAGCGCGGCTGGGCGCTGGAGAGCTTCCTCAACCAGACCAACCTGTCCGGCGAGGCGCCGGCCGGCGCGCCGGGGCCGCCTGACCGCTACATGGCGCCGAACGGGCCGACGGGGGCCTACTTCGTCCAGTCCTCGTTCGTATCCTCGCGGCCCTACGGATTCCTGTCGCTGCGCGACGAGCTGACGCGCTGGCGCATGGCCTCCGATCGTCCCGACGCCTGGCAGGTGGCGGCGTCGGCCCCCGCGCTCGACTACGTGGTGGCGCCCGGCCGCGCGCCGCGTGCGATCCGGACGATCACCCGGCTGACCGGGCGCCAGCGTGTGCCGCCGCGCTGGGCCCTGCGACCGCAGCTCGACCGGCTGGTGCGCTTCCCGGCGCAGAGCCCCGCGACCTACCTCAGCGAGGTGCGCCGCGACCTCGAGGCGATCAAGCGCCACCGCCTCCCGGTGGGTTCCTACCGGATCGAGGCGTGGGAGTTCATCCCACGCCCCACACTGCGCCGCCTGATCGCGCGCTTCCGGGCGAGCGGGATACGCGTGCTGCTGTACTTCCGCGCCTTCGTCGGCCGCGACGAGATCGGCACCGACCGGCCGGAGCTGCTCGACGAGGCGGTCCGGCGCGGCTACGTGGCGAGGCGCGCGGACGGGCAGCCGTACGTGTTCCAGTCGAACTTCTTCACCGACGCCGCGATGATCGACTTCACCGATCCTGCCGCGCTGCGCTGGTGGACTCGGCGCATCCACGAGGCCCTCGAGCTCGGCGCCGACGGCTTCATGCAGGACTTCGGCGAGCAGGTGCCGCTCGACATGCACTTCGCCGACGGCTCGACCGGCCGCACGATGCACAACCGCCTGCCGGTGCTCTTCCACCGGGCCACGCGGCGGGCGATCGACAGCTACCGCGCCGCTCATCCGCGGCGGGGCGAGGCGTTCTTCTTCACGCGCTCGGGCTACTCGGGGCTGCCCGGCTCGGTGCGCTACGAGAACGCCACCTGGCCGGGGGACGAGCCGACCGACTGGTCGCGCTCCGCGGGGCTCGCCGCGCAGGCGCCCGACATGCTCAACCGCGGCATCGGGGGCGCCTACGGCTTCGGCACGGACATCGGCGGCTACTTCGACGTGGGCCGCACGCCGACGACCAAGGAGCTGTTCCTCCGCTGGGCCGAGTGGGCGGCGCTGACGCCGATCTTCCGCCTGCACGGCTCGGTGGCCGCGGGCACCCACACGCCGTGGACCTACGACGCTGAGACCGTGCGCATCTACCGGCGCCTGTCGCGCCTGCACGAAGCGGCCGTGCCGCTGATCGCCCGCCTGTGGCGGCGCGCTGCGCGCACCGGCATGCCGATCGCGCGGCCGCTGTGGCTCGAGGTGCCGGGCGACCGCCGCGCAGGGCGCCAGGACCAGGAGTGGATGCTCGGCCCCAACGTGCTGGTGGCCCCCGTGGTGGAGGAGGGTGCGCGCTCCCGGCAGGTGTACCTGCCGCGCGGGTGCTGGGTGGAGCCGGAGACCGGGCGCCACAGGCGCGGCCCCGCCTCGCCGCGGGTGGCGGCGCCGCTGGGGCGCCTGCCCTACTTCTTCCGCTGCGGCATGCGGCCGTGGGCCGCCGCCAGAGCCGCGTCCTGAGTCTCGTAGAACTCGTCCCGGCGGACCTTCACCTCGCGCAGGCAGAACATGCAGTAGCCCTAGTTCGAACCCGCTCCCGGGATGCGCGGCTCGTCTTGGAGCTCGGCGTGCGGATCCAGCTCGTCGAGGGCCGAGAAGTCGCCGCGGTTGAAGGCGTTGAGCCCGCTCCAAGGGGCGGGATCTCGGGTGAATCGGGGCGACTGGATTTGAACCAGCGACCGCTCGGCCCCCAGCCGAGTGCGCTACCAGACTGCGCTACGCCCCGAAGCGTGCCAGTTTAGCCTTCTCCGAGCTTTCGGTACGGCTTCGCTACTACCAGAGGCGAGCCCCACTTCCAGGATGAGCGCCAGCACGATCGTCGCCGCCCAGACCTGGTAGAAGGGCGCGCCGGGCGGAGCGAGCGAGGCGCGCGGCCACGCGATGTTGACCGCCTCGAAGCGCAGCCATGCGACCGCGGCGACGTTGACCACGAGCCCAGCGCGCCCAAGCCGCGCCTCGCCGGCGGGCATCCACGTACCGCGCACCCGGGCGACCAGCGCGGCGCAAGCAGCAGGCACTGCCCGGCCAGCGAGATCGCGGCAAGCCCCAACCAGCAGGCCTCAGACCGGACGCAAGCGCCTGAATCGGCTAAGCGGGCGATGGGAGTTGAACCCATACTAAGAGCTTGGAAGACCCAACGGTGTCTTCTCGCCCGTTCGCGTGGAGTCTAGCCGAGGCTCTGGAATCAGGAATCGCGCGATAGCGGCGACCCGGCGGGACCGCCTGAGAGCACCCAGGACACGCCTCTCGTTACCGCCACGGTTACCACGGTTACGACGTCGAACCGGCCAGGTCCAGGCGTTGCGCGCGGCGCTCGTCCATTCGCGCGCGCATGCGCTCGGAGGCCTCGTCCTGCATCGCCGCGATCTGGTGGGCGTACCAGCGCTCGGTGGTGCTGACCCGGGTGTGACCGAGCCAGTTCGACACCGTCATCAGCGCGTCGCCGCCCGCCAGCATCATCGACCCGAAGCCGTGGCGCAGCGAGTGCGGCGTCAGGGTCTCGTCGGGCCCCAGTCCGGCGGCCTCGACCGCACGGGCGAAAGCTGCCGCAAACGCCGGATAGGTGATGTGGCCGCCGTCCTCGTTGGGGAAGACCCAGGCCGCCGGCTTGGCCCGCCCCCACTCGGCCAGCTTGGCCCGGTGGTCGCGCAACTCATCGCTGAGCTCGGTCATGAGCGGCACGCTGCGTCTGTCGGTCAGGGTCTTGCTCTTGAGCGGCACCCGCTCGCCCCGCTCGGCGTGGTCGATCTGCGTCGAAACTGTCACCCTTCCGGCGTCGAGGTCGAGGTCGCCCCAGACCAGCCCGCGCAGCTCCGACGAGCGCAGCCCGGTGTACGCCTTCAGCTTGAGCATGAGCGGATAGGGCGCCTCGGCAGCCCCGAACAGCCGCTCGAGCTCGGCCTCGTCTAATACCCGCACGTCGCGTTTGTCGGCCGTGACCTTCGGCTTCGCGCGCTTGCTCAGCTCGTCGACCGGGTTGCGGTCGATGTAGCCCTCGTCCTTGGCGTGGAGCAGCACGACGCGCAGCGCCGTCAGCGCCCCGTTGATCGAGCTCTCCGACAGGCCGTGGGTGCGGTCGCCGCGGCGGCGCTTGCGCTCTCCTTGGCGGAGATCCCTCAGCCAGCCCGTGATGCGCTGCTTGTCGATCTGCCTCACGAGCAGCGGCCCGAAGCCCGGCAGCACGTTGTTGCGCAGGTGGCGCTCGTAGGTCGGGCGCGTGGACGGCGCCAGGTCCTTCCAGGCCGGCGAGCGTTTGTACTCCTCCATCACCTCGATGAAGGTGCGCTCGGGGGCGATCCGCTCGCCCCGCTGGACGCGAGCCCTGCGCTCCTCGATCTCGTCCTCGATCCTGGCGAGCAGCTTGACTGCGTCGCTCGCGTCGCCGTGAGCGCGCTGCCAGTGCTGGCCAGCTCCCTTCGCCACGTGCTTGGGGTTGTCGCAGGTTCCGAAGCAGCGCCAGGTGATCTCGTAGCGTCGCCCCTCCCCGCTTCCCCGGTAGTAGACGCCCCGGTAGCGGGTGGGCTTTCGGTCGGCGTGGCCCATACGTTTCTTGGCTGGCATAGGGCCGATCTCTCCCGTTCGTTGATCCTCCGGCTTCGCCGGCGTTGCCCACGTTGGCGCTGGGCACGGTAACCAGCAGGTTCTTAGCGGTCAAGCTCTCCGGTCGCGTCGACCCCGCAGCCACCGGTCGACTTCGCGTACGTCAAAGCGTTTCTCACCCTGGCCACCGAGCCGGTGGAAGGGAATTCGGCGGTCGGGCGGCACTGCTGCGCTCGACAGGCGATGGACCGTCTTGACGCTCACGTCGAGATAGGCAGCGATCCCCTTCGCATCCCGCCACGGCGACTGATTGCGCGGTTCGGCGCTCCGCACGAGCACGGCCACCCGGCGGGCCAAGTCCCCGACTTGATGGGCATCAAGCTGGACTTGCGCGGCGCTCACCGGCCGCCCCTGTCCCCGACCCTCGCCGGAAGACGCTTCTCCGCTCGGCAGCGCGTCCATCGGCCGGCCCGAGGGCGTCACGCCGCCTCCGCCGGGGTCTGCTCAGCGGCGGGCTCGTCGACCGCGGAGGTCGCGTCCGAGCGACGGGGTGGCCCTGCCTTGGAAGCGCCGGGAAGCCTTACGCCACGGACCTCACCCTCGCGGCCTCTGCCCGGGTGTCCGGGCGGGTAGGGGGCCAGCCGGAGCGCTTCGCAGAGACCGCGGTGGGCATCGCGCTCGTCGCAGAACAGGATGCGCCGCCGGCCGATGTACGAATGCTCGTCGGCGGAGTGTGATGGGTGCCAGCGGTGGCCGGTGAGCTCTTGGTCCGCGCGCGCGAGGAAGTCGTCGCGCTGGGCGTCGTTCTGGCAGATGAAAAGCACGAAGGGTGGCTCTATGCGGCCCGCCAGCTCAGTGTGGCGCCACCACCAAGCGAGGAAGGCGTCGTAGCGGCGAAATTTGTCGTAGTTCTTGTCGGTGCGGCTGGTGCGGTCGTACTCGATTAGCAACAGCCGTGGGCTGTCTCCTGCCGGGTGGGTGATCTCGAGGGCGGCGTCGGGGACCACCTGGCGCGCGTGCGGGTCGCGGAGGCCTTCGATGGACCAGTCGTCTTCGAGGCGCAGCTGGGGCTGGCGCGCTGCTCGGGGCGGGGTGATGTGCTGTTCGCCATTCCACTCGAGTAGGTCGGGGCCGAGTAGTCGGCGGTATGCGAGTACCCAGGCGTTGAGCTGGATGTCGTGGACGGCGCGGCCGTAGTCGAAGATGTCGCGGGGTTTGAAGCGCGCGTTGGGGTCGATGACGCCGAGTTCGCGTAGTAGGCGGTGTCCGGTGGCGCTGAGGAAGTAGGTCCACTCATAGGAGCCGCGTGGGCTGTAGGGGCGGAAGCGCTCGAGGTAGCCGGCCCGGAACAGTTTGACGAGGCGGCGGCGTGCGGCCTGGACGGATTTGCCGGGCCACCAGAGTTCGCGTATCTGGTCGGTGGTGAGGAAGTGGTAGCGCCAGACGTCGCGGACGATCCCGAGGTCGCGCTGGCGCAGCGAGCAGGCTTGCGGGTTGTCGGAGCGTTGGCGCTGGATGATGGCGCCGTCGTAGCGGTGAACGGCGCTGTAGCTCTGGGGCAGCATCGCTACAGGTCCTCAAACGGGAGCTGCCCGACGCCGGAATCTATGGCGCCGGCGGCTTGCGCCTGCCGGCCGCCGCCAGGATCGGTCTCGTCGGCGCGGGACACCTTCGGGACGCTGTCCTTTGGAGCTTCGTCGGGGGAGGGCTTGTCGCCGAGAGGAGCTGGCAGGTGGGCCAGGTAGCGGCCGCCGCGTTCGCGTTGGGCGGCCAGGTGGTGCTCCGCGAGCGCGGAGTTGTAGAGGTCCTGCATGGGAAGGGTGCCGGCGACGAAGGCGGCGCGCGGGGTGCCGCGGGCGACCCATAGATTGATGGCGGTGTGGACCGGCAGGTGGATGATGTCGTCGGCCGAGAACCTCAGCCGTTCCTGTGCTTCTTGGTCGATTGAGATGCGGTCGCTGTAGACGTCCATCGCGAGCCCGGCCAGTGAGCGGGCGTCCTCGAGCTCGCGCATGCGGAAGATCGAGATCGACTGCAGCAGCGACCGTACGCCGGAGCGGACCAGCTCGTCGCGGATCTGGGCCGAGTACTGCCAGGCAAAGCAGGCCTCGAGCCCGGCCGAGCGGCCCTCGGCGAGCATGGTGGCGACCGAGGGGGTGAGCACGTTGTGGGCCTCGTCGACGTAGAGCGAAACCCGCCGGCGCTGCTTCTCGGGTAGGGCCTGCTGGGCCTGGATCGCGCGATGCACGAGCCGCAGGAGCAGTTGGAAGAGCAGCTTCGTGTTGTCCTCTCCTGCCACTGCTTTGGCGCCGTTGAGGACGATCACCTCGCCGCGTGCAATCGCGCCCTCGATGTCGAGGCTGTAGGGGTGGCGCAACACGACGTCGACTTGTGGTGTTGAGAGCAGTCGCCGGAGTTTGTTGAGCGGCGGATCGAGGACCTCGAGCGTGCGGCTTCGGTCGCGCAGGAGTTCGGGGAACTCGCGCCGCCAGTAGTAGCGGGCGAAGTCCATTCCCGGGATCTGGTCGAGCCGGGTCAGCGCCCACTCGCGGTAGGAGCGGTCGCCGGGGCTGAGCATGCGATAGACGTCCCAGACCGTCGGGCGCTGCTCGACGGCGCAGACGACTGATACAGCCTGGCGGAGCAGGTCGTCGCTGCGTGCCTGGATCGCGCCTGGCGGGTTGGCCTCGATCAGGGCGCCTAGGAACACGCTCGCGCGGGTGCCGGGGCTGGCGTCGATGGTGAGCGGGTTGAAGCCCATTTCCGGCCGGCCGAGGTCGATGTAGTGGACGGTCCGGTGCGAGGGGATCAGCCCCAGCGCTAGTTTCGCGAGCTCCTCCTTGGCGTCACCGACAACGATCGCGCGCTTTTCGTCGCGCGCGTCGATCGCTATGCCGGGCGCCATCGCGGAGGTCTTGCCGGAGCCCTGACCACCCATCAGCGCCTGGCCGTATTTGCGGTCCTGCGGGTCGATCCCAACGGGCCCGTGCTCGTCGACGAGCAGCCGGCGCGCCGGATCGCGGCAGATCTCCGGGGGCGCCAGAGCGCGCCGCAACGGCGACCTCGGGATGCGGGCCAGCTTGGCCCTGGCCCGCGGCAGTTGCCAGAGCGTGGCGAGCTCGGACGTCGAGAGGATCCCCGACCGCAGGCCCGGGAGCAGGTTCGGCAGCGCCCGCTGAAGCCGGCGGCCGTAGAGGCGGCGCCGCAGGCGCATGTCGCGCCTGACGAGCTCGTTCTCGGAGCGCAGCTGGCTGAACAGCCCGGCCACCCTGCGGACGGCAGCGACGTCCTCGCCGGCCACACGGAGGTCGAAGTAGAGCAGCGAGCGGTGCTGGGTCTCGAGCGCGCCCTTGAGCTCCTTGGCCTCGACGACGGAGTCCAT
>JACCSF010000034.1 GCA_013813135.1 Thermoleophilaceae bacterium
GGGTTGCCGATCGCCACCACGAGCTGGCCCACGCGCAGCCGCTCGGCGTCTCCGAGCGTGGCCGGCACGAGCGCCTGGTCGGCGGCGCGCAGGACGGCGAGGTCGGACAGCGGGTCGCGGCCGACCACGTCGAACCGCGCGTCGCGCCCGTCGGCGAACGTGGCGCGACCGCCGGTGACGGTGCGGCCCACCACGTGGGCGTTGGTCAGCAGGAACCCGTCGGGTGTGAGCGCGACAGCGCTGCCGGCGCCCGAGGGCACCTGGCCGCCGCGCACGCGCCGCATCACTCGCAGGCTCGCCACGGACGGCCCGACGCGCTCGGCCACCGCGATAACGGCGCGCGAGTAGGCGTCGAGCGCCTCGGCCTCGGCCCGGTCGACAGGGGGTGGAACCTCCGCGACGGCGCTCATGCCGGCGCTCCGCTCGCCTCGAACTCCACCTTCACCGGGCGCTCCTCGGTGCCGCGGACGACCGTCAGCTCGAGCGAGCCTCCGTCCGACACCGAGTCGAGCAACTCGTAGAGGACGTCCACCGTGCCCAGCTCCGTGCCATCCGCGGCGGCCAGCAGGTCGCCGGCCTCGATACCCGCGGCGGCCGCCGGGCTGTCGTCCTCGACGGCTCGCACCAGCAGTCCGGGGCGCTCGGGGAGCCCCACGGCACGGCGCATGCGGCGCGCGGCTCGCGGCGGCGCGACGGCCACGCCGAGCCGGGGCGACGCCGGGGCCTCCCCGCGCGCCAGCCCTTCGGTGCGCTCCTTGACGGCGGCGGTGGCGGGCACCGCGACGATCAGCCCTCCTTCGAGGCGCAGCGCGTTCAGGCCCAGCAGCCGGCCCTCGACGTCGACCAGCGGGCCGCCCGACGAGCCGCGCGGCAGCGGAGCGGTGTGCTCGATCGCACCCGCGATGCGCCGCCCGCGCGGCCCGCGGAAGCTGCGGCCGTCGGAGGCGACGAAGCCGAGGGTCGTCCTCAGCCCGCGCCCGCCCGGATTGGCCAGCGCCAGCACCGCGGTTCCGATGCCCGGGGCGGCTCCGGGCTCCCATGTGACCGGCGGCGCGGCGCCGGTGTCCACCGACAGGACCGCGAGGTCGAGGTCCGGATCGGCGCCGGTCCACTCGCCGGTCTCGCGGCGGCCGTCGGCGAAGACGACGGTCACCTGCTCGCGCCTGACGTTGTGGGCATTCGTCAGCACGCGTCCGTCGGCGATCACCACGCCCGAGCCGAGGCCCCAGCCCCGTCCCAGCCCTACGACCGACGGGCCGACCCGCTCGGCGTTTGTCGCGATCGCTTCCTGCACAGAGGTCAGCACGCCCATCTGGTCACTCCCTTGTTACTTGCGAATTGCAAGTGAGTACCGTACCAGGTGTGCAAAGTAGGCTTTCCGCAGTGACCGAGACCGCGCCCACGCCGCTCGCGGCGGCACTCGACAGCGTCGGCGACCGTTGGACGCTGCTGCTGATCGAGGCGCTGCTCGACGGTCCGAGGCGGTTCGGCGACCTGCAGGAGTCGCTTGGCGGCATCGCGCCGAACGTGCTCACTCAGCGGCTGCGCCGGCTCGAGGGCGAGGGGCTGGTGCTCGCCCAGCCCTACTCCGAGCGCCCGCGGCGCTTCGTGTACGAGTTGACGGCGTCGGGACACGAGCTGGCCGGCGCCCTGAGGCTGCTCGCCGACTGGGGCGCGCGGCACCGCGAGGGCGGCGAGCCGCCGCGCCACGACGCCTGCGGCACTCCGGTCGAGGCGCGCTGGTGGTGTTCCACCTGCGAGCGGCCGGTCGGCGACGACGAGACCGCCGACTTGCACTACGCCTGAGCGGCTCCGCAGAACGCCGCACTCGCAGGGCAATCCGCTACCTTGACCCCTCTGGACGACCAGCCCACACGCCGTCTCGAGACTCGGGAGCGGCCCCCGGGCGGGCCGCCGCGCAGGCCTGGTCAGCGCGAGCCGGACTCCGTCTACAAGCGCCGCCGCATGGTGGCCGCGGGAGCGGCCGCCGTCCTGCTGCTGCTCCTGATCGTGGTGATCGCCGGCGCCGGCGGCGACGAGGAGCCGAAGTCCTCGCCCACGGACCTGGGCGTTCCGACCACGCCGGAGAACCTGGGCGACCGCAGCAACACCGACGAGACGGACACCGAGAAGACCGACACGGAGACGGACACCACTACGGTCACCCCGGTGACGCCGCCCGCCACCGACGGCGGCACGGTCACGCCGACCACGCCCAGCCAGGG
>JACCSF010000088.1 GCA_013813135.1 Thermoleophilaceae bacterium
CACAGGGTCGGGTGGGTCGTGTCTTAGAGCTAGGGCCCCGAGCGGCTGTGCGAACCGACGCGACGCTTGGAGGAGAAACTCGCGGCGCAGTGCCGCGCGAACGCCGACCACGAGGCCTGTTGGCGAAACCTCGCGCGACGGTTGAACTTCACCTTCGCGGTCAACTGGCCCGGCACGATAGCCCGACTCGAACCGGCGACCTGCTAGGTGCGATCCGGCAGCGAGGCGTCGCATGCCGGGCGATTCTTGGTGAGGATGCCGTTGCCTGCGACCACGATCAACAGGAACGGAACGACTCCCCTGCTCCGGGTCCGCACCGTCTCCACGACGGCCAGGATCGCGGCCAACCCGACGACCACGGAGGGCTCTCCCAGGTGGGTGATGGCGTTGAAGGCGCCCGTGGAGAACGGGGATGCGTGCCGGTCGCCCCAGTTGGCGACGCTGTTGTCCAACCGGACGAGGTCGGTGTTTCCGCGGACCACGTAGGCGAGCACCCCGAGGAGCACGCCACCCCCCACGATGACCAGCAGCGCGAGCGTCAGCCCCAGGCCGGTCGCGGTCTGCGGATCCAGCCTCGTGGCAATTGCGGTGCCCCGGCCGGGATGGCGCCGAATCGCCGCGCCGGCCTTGCGCGCCGTGCCCATCGTGCGCGGCGCGGTCCGGTCCGCGGCGCTCGGCCAGCGCCAGCTCAGAGCCGCCACGGTGCCGGTGGTCGCGAGCGCAAGGATGAGTAAAAGCAGCAGCGTCATGGGTACCGGCTGGCTGGAAGTCGTCGATCCGGGTCGTTGTACCCAGCCGATCATGGGGGAAGCGCATGGAAGTGCGTACGCGCCTGACGTCGAACGGTCGCGTCCAGCCCGGCCACCGGGGGGCCGTACCGCTACTCGACGCCCGCCCGGGCGGACCCGCCGAGCGCTTCGCCGGCCGGCTGCGGCGACGGCATCCCGCCGCGGTCTTCTTCGCGGCACTGCTGGCGGGCTTCGCGCTCCTGGCCGCGATCTCGATCGCGCTCGGCCTGCTCGTGACCGACGTGCTGCTGCAGACGGGCGGTCTGGCGCACACCGACGAGAGCACCGTCAAGTCCCTCGTTGCCGACCGCACGCCTTTCCTCACGGACGCCTCGGAGGTGGGCTCGACGGTCGGCGGCGCGCCGCTGCTCCCCATCATGGTCGGAGCGCTCGCGCTGGTGTGCGCGTTTCTGCGTCAGTGGCGGATCGCCGCCTTCGCGGTCTTCGTGTTGGTGGTCGAGTCGGCGACCTACCGGGCAACGTCGCTGGCGGTGCCGCGCGAGCGCCCCCACGTCCAGCGGCTCGAGGACCTCCCCGTCGACGCCAGCTATCCGTCCGGTCACACCGCGGCCGCCGTCGCGGTCTACGTCGGCCTGGTGCTGCTGCTCACGTCCCGGTTCCACAGTCGAGCGCTGCGCGTCGCCGCCTGGGCCGGCGCGCTGCTGATCCCGGTGTTCGTGGCGCTCGCGCGGATGTATCGCGGGATGCACCACCCGCTCGACGTCGCCGGAGGGCTGGTCGTGGGGATCGGCGCATTGCTCGTGCTGCTGTTCGCCTGCCGCGCGGCCGGCGTCGCGCATGCGGCGCGGAGCTCGAAGGCGGCGGCGCTCGCCCCTTCCCGCCACGCCGAGCCGGTCGCATGAAGGTCGCGGTCGTCGCACACGCCGACAAGACCCTCGGAGGCGGGCTGCCCGAGCTGCGGCGCGTGCTCGAAGCCGCAGGGGAGCAGCCCCTCTGGTATGAGGTGCCGAAGGCGAAGAAGGCGCCTGAGCAGGTCGAGAGGGCGCTGGACGAGGGTGCCGAGCTGGTGTTCGCCTGGGGCGGTGACGGAACGGTGCGGCGCTGCATCGACGTGCTCTCCGGGACAGAGGCGAGCCTCGCGGTCCTACCCGCCGGCACGGCCAACCTGTTCGCGACCAACCTGGGAATCCCCAGGGACATCGAGCAGGCGGTCGCCATCGGCCTGCGTGGCGATCGGCGCAAGCTCGACGTCGGGCGCTTCGGCAAGGAGCGCTTCGCGGTCATGGCGGGGGCAGGCTTCGACGCGGCGATGATTCGCGACGCCGACGACCTCAAGCAGCGGATCGGTCGCGCCGCGTATCTGTGGAGTGGGGCACGCAACCTGCGGGGCGACGGCTTCGGTGCCGAGAGCGAGGTCGACGGCAGCGATTGGTACGAGGGCAGGGTGACGTGCATCCTGCTCGGCAACCTCGGAGACGTCTTCGGCGGCGTGGAAATTTTCCCCGACGCCCGCCCGGATGACGGCAGGCTCGAGCTCGGCGTGGTGAGCGCCGAGGGCCTGTTCGAGTGGACCCGGACGCTGGCCCGCACGGCGGTCGGTGACCCCAACCGGTCCCCGTTCGTGCGGACCACGAAGGCCAAGTCGGTGAAGGTCGAGCTCGACCGAAAGGTCCGTTACGAGCTCGACGGAGGCGACCGCAGCAAGGTCAGGTCATTCGACGTCAAGGTCGAGGCAGGCGCGCTCAACGTGTGCGTCCCGCGACGCAACCCGGAGTCGATCAACGACGCCGAGTTGAGGATCTCGTTGGCGCGGCGCAGCTCGTAGTTCTCTTTGCGCAACCGCCGGATCTCCTCAAGCTCCTGCGAGCTCAACAGCTCGGGGCGCTTCCCGCTGTCGGCCTCGGCCTGGCGCACCCGCTTGCGCAGCGTCTCGGAATGAATGCCCAGATCGGCCGCGATGTGGGCGATCGGGCGGTCGCCCTCCAGCGCCAACCGAATGCCTCGCTGGATCAGCTCATCGGGATACTTCTTGGGACGTCCCATAGCCGCGGAGCGTCTCCTCTCCCGAGGACAGAATCCTCGAAACGAGGTCTCCGTCGAACCCGGCCTGGCTTACGATTCCTAGGGACGCCAGGACGCAAAGCCCGCGTCTTTGCCTCCGAGCAGCGTCAACTGAGCAGACCCGTCGGGTGCGATCGCACAGACTCCGATCTTGCGGGTGCCGCGAATGTTGCAGTTGGAGACGAGCCACTCGCCGGGCGCCCAGTTGGCGGGCACACCCACACCCGAGCGGATCTCGCGCTTGTGAGTTCCGTCAGCGTCCATGACCCACAGCGCCGACGTCTCGCCCTCGACCCCGTAGGCAATCCGCTTGCTGTCAGGTGACCACATCGGCCATTCGGTGAAGCCCTCGTTGTGCGTTAGCCGCTTGAGTCGTGAGCCGTCCGGCGCCACGGAGTAGAGCTCGAAGCTCCCGCCGCGCGAAATCTGGAACGCGATCGTCCTGCCGTCTGGCGACCAGATGGGGTACTGCACCTCGCCGAGGCGCTTCGGGGTGATGCGCCGCTGCTGCCTGCCATCGGTCGACGCGATGTAGATCCCGGCCGGCTTGTCCTTGGGGTCCGGACGACCCCCAGTGGTGGCGGTCCTCGTGCCGGCGAACGCGATCGACTTCCCGTCAGGAGACCAGCTCGGACTGGTGCCGAAGATCCCGGTCTTGCGGCTCAGGTTGAAGCGACCGCGTCCGTCAGCGCCGATGATCACGACTTGGTCGCTGCTGTAATCGCATCTCGGCATGAAGCGAAAGGCGATACGCCGGCCGTCGGGCGACCAGATCGGTCGCTGTTTGCATCCCGCCCCCCGGTCGAGTTGGCGAGAGCCGGAACCGTCTGGGCGAGCGATGAAGAGATGGTCGTTGCGGCCGTCGGTGCGCCGCACGAAGGCAAGCTCACGGTCACGCAGTGAGCTCGGAAGGGTCGCCTTGTCGGCGCCGGAATGCGAACCGCCGGGCTCGCCTTCGGCGCCTCCGCACGCGATGACCAATGCGGCGAACCCCGCCGTGGCCGCTACAAGGGCAAATCCAACCGGACTCCTGGGCCCCATGACGTCAGCGTCCTTTCGAAGTGAGCTATCGGCTGATCAGAGACCGATACGCGTCAGAGCATTGAGAGGTTCCCTACATTCCGATCAAGGTGAGGCTGCGGAGCCCAGCGTCATCCCGGGGATCGCCGCCCACGGGTTGCGGTCCGGCGTCTGCCACACCGCGAAGGCGAGCGTACCGCCGTCGCGCAGCACCCGCCGGGTCTCGCTCAGCGCGGCGGCGGGGTCGGCCATGAGCATGTACCCCCCAGCGGCACAGCACGCCGTCGACGCTGTCGTCATCGAGGTCCATCCGCTCGGCGTCCAGCACGCGGTACTCCACGCGAAAGGAACAGCGCGGTTGGCGACGCCTGGCTCCGTTCGCGTGAAGCGTCACAGATCGTGGTTGCGCCCTGCACCGTCCCTTCGGGTGACGGCAGGGCGATCGAAAAGCCTCCCGCGCCGGTGAGCGGTGGGGTCAGGCGGCAGGCACGGGGGCCGACTCGCACTCCGCTGCGTGGCGCAGCTTGAGCAGCCCCAGGCGTGCCCGGCCCTTGACGGTC
The DNA here is from genome assembly GCA_013813135.1 of Thermoleophilaceae bacterium. Classification (GTDB taxonomy): domain Bacteria; phylum Actinomycetota; class Thermoleophilia; order Solirubrobacterales; family Thermoleophilaceae; genus JACVRW01. The sequence continues at coordinate 4,391 of JACCSF010000088.1, forward strand.
CCGAGGGGGATGCCGACCCTCGCGGCAATCTCCGTCTGGGTGTAGCCCGCGAGGTACGCGAGGTCGATGACCTCGCGCTGCTCCGGCGGGAGCTCGGCCACGAGGCGGAGTGCGCGGTCGTATTCCTGGATCGCAAAAACTTGCTCCTCGGTGCGCTCCGGCGCCTCGATCCTCTCGGCGGCGCCCTCGGTGAAATCTTGGTCCAGAGCCCGGGGCGTGCCCCGCCGCAGCCAATCGATGCTGCGGTAACGCACGAGCGCGAGAAGCCAAGTGGCGAGGCTCGCGCGCTCCGGGTCGAAGCTGGAGGCTCCGCGCCAGAGCGAGAGGAACGCGTCCTGGGTCGCCTCCTCAGCACCTCCGGCCCGGCCCGTGATGCGCCGGGCCAGCGAGTACGCCCGGCTGTGATAGCGGTCGTAGACGGCCTCGAAGGCGCGGACGTCGCCCCCGGCGACTCGCCCGATCAGCTCTTCGTCAGTTTCGGTGGCGCAGCGCGCCCGTGCGGCGATCATGGCAGCACTGTACAGCATCTGTATAGGTTACGTATAGATATCGTCTAGATCAGTAAGCTCCGGGTCATGGCAGAGGGTGGAAGGCTCCGGATCGGCGAGCTCAGCAGGCGGATTGGGGTGAGCCCCGAGCTGCTGCGCGCCTGGGAGACGCGCTACGGCCTGGTAGATCCCGAGCGCACGCCGGGCGGCCTGCGGCTGTACTCCAAGGAGGACGAGCGCCGCGTGCGGGAGATGCGCCGTCAGATCGCCGCCGGGCTCTCGGCGGCGGAGGCGGCCCGGGTCGCGCTTCGGGCCCCGGCCGCGCCGGTGTCGGTGGAGCGGCTGCGCAGCCATCTCGACCGCGCGCTCACCGCGCTCGACGAGCCCGCTGCCCAGGCGACGCTGGATCGCACGTTCGAATCGCTCGACCTCGAGGCTGCGCTCGCGCAGGTGATCCTGCCGTTCCTGCACGACCTGGGCGAGCGCTGGGCGGCGGCGGAGCGCAGCGTCGGACAGGAGCACTTCGCCAGCAACGTGGTCGGTGGGAGGCTGCGTACCCTCGCCCGCGGCTGGGGCGACGGCGACGGGCAGCGCGCGCTGCTGGCCTGCCCGCCTGGCGAACAGCACGAGCTTGGGCTGCTCTGCTTCGGGCTCCTCCTGCGCAAACGCGGATGGAGGATCGCCTACCTCGGGGCGGAGACGCCGACGTCCGATCTCGCGACCGCGATCGCGGAGCTGTCGCCCGAGCTCGTGGTGCTCGGCGCGATGGGTGCGCAGCGGTTCCTCGATGCCGCTGACGGCATCCGCGCGCTGAACGTGCAGGCGCGCCTCGCGATCGGCGGCGCGGGCGCGTCGAAGGCCCTCGCCCGGTCGCTGGGGGCGGAGTTCCTCGCCGACAACCTGGTCGCCGCGGCTCGCGCCGTGAGCGGCGGCGCGTCATGATGCCCCGCGGTGTACGTCTCTGTGTCGCGCCTGCGGGTCCCCGCGAACGCCTCTGAGGAACTGATCGCGGCGTTCCGTCGCCGCGCCCATCTGGTCGATGACGCCTACGGGTTCGTCGACCTACAAGTCTGGCGCTCCGATCGCGACGCCGGCGATATCCTCATGGTCAGTCGGTGGCACGACCGCGAGGCCTTCAAGGCATACATGAGGAGCGCGGAGCACCGCATCTCCCACGAGCGCATCGACCCGCAGCTGCAGGCGCTGATCAAGCTCGAGGCACTCGAGCACCTGCATACCTACGACGTGGTGGCCGAGTGAGCCGCGCCGGGCTCCCGCCGCGCGCGCCGAGCGGTGGCGCACCCCCCGAGGTGGCGGAGCTTCCCGGAGGCGAGCGGCTGGAGCTGGCCGCCCCGGCACGGGAGATCGCGAGCCGTCACCGGGCCGAGTTCCTCGACGAGGAGGAGCGCTACGGCGACCGCGGCCTCGAGTGGTGCGCATACGACAACCAGTGGATCCTCGCGTGGGCCGCTGCCGACGCTGCCGGGTTCGAGAACCTCGGCCGGCAGATCGAGTGGCTGGCAGGGATTCTCAACGCGCGCGGCTACCCGGTCGAGCGGCTCGCGCGCGACCTCGAGATCGCCGCCGACGTGGTCGCTCCACTGCGTGCGGTGCTGGAGTCCGGTGCGGACACGGTTCGCGCCGGCGGCGGACGGACTCCCCAGGATTGACCCGCGGCGACGAAGTGGAGCGCCCGCGCTTCGGGCGCCCGGACCGCCCTTCCTAGCCCGCGGCAAGAAACCAGACGACGCGCAAAGGACCAGTCGCCCGCTCTGGCCGCCGCCCGGTAAGTGTTGAGGCCGACCTCGCGGCCCCGACGTCGGCGCTGCACGATCCCCGCCGAGCGCAGAACCGCAAGGTGCTGAGAGACGTTGTGCAGGCTCTCCCCGAGGGTTTCCGCCACTGCTCCCACGGACAATTCACCCTCGCGTTCGAGTAGATCGATGAGGCGCACCCGGATCGGCTGCCCCAGCACCCGCAGCCGATCGGCTACTGCTTCGGCCGCCCGAGCGCTCACCGGGCGAGGAAGATCGCCGGTCATTCAATCGATCCGAGCCAGTAACCGTTCAAGAGCCCGACGAGCGCCCATCGGAGGTTGCGTGACACAGCTCGGCCCCGGTGGATGACAGGCAGATCCGGCTTCCAGCCGTCCTCGATGGTTCTCGGTGTCGGGTCCGAGACTGCCAAGATCCCGTCGCCGAAGTCGGGCCATCAGGGCAGGGACCACCTCTTCATAGTTAGCGAGATGTCCGGGTGCCTCACGGGAAACAACAGCTGGGCTACCCGCGTTCACCGGGCCTTGGCTCCCCGTCCTCAAGCACGGCCTTCACCGCGCGCGCGAGATCGGTTCGAAGCCCGGCTGGAAGTTTCGTGCCCGCGATCAAGTAACGACGTGCGGCCCCGTAGGGAAGGTCGAAGACGGCGAGGAGCGTTCGATCCAGTGCCGCTCGCGTTGGTCGCCCGTAGAGTCGGCGAGCGAGCTTGACGACTGCCGTCTCGATCGGGCGGTTGAGTTCTTCAAGCTCATCGGCAAGCTGCCCGCTTGGCGCTGTGCGTATTAGGTCTTCGCGCCGGAAGGAGACGAGCAAGCGGGCATCTGCGGGCTCCTGTTCGCAAAATTCCAGAATCGACTGGGCCGCCGCTAGGGCGGCGGCACGGGGGTCCTCATGCTCTAGCGCCGCCAAGAATGATGCCTGGGAGCGGCATACTGCTCGGATCCAGAGCCGCGTGAGCAGCCCGTCGCGTGAACCGAACCGGTGGTAGATCGAGCCGGTTGGCGCACCGCTCACATCGGCGATCGCCTCGACCGTCGCACTGCCCGAACCCCGCTCGAGCAGGAGATCGCGCGCTGCGTCGAGCATGGTGTCCGAGAGATGGAGCCGGGGGCGCGGCACACCCCCATACTAGAGAAGCCGTTCTATTTTGTCCCTTGACGGTTCGGTTCCCCCTGCGGGCGGTCGTGGCTTGCAACGACCCCCGTGGTGAGCGAGCTTCGACGTTGGGGGCATGCCGGTGGTAGCTCTGTGCTCGAGTCTCTGTCGTTACGGGACCCTCAAGCGGCCGGCGTTTGAGCCGAACTCCTCGCGCGCGCAAGAAAGCGAAGGATCGCTGCCGTGTCGTAGTGAAACATCTGTGCCCTTGCGAACTTGTCGTCGCGCACCTCGTAGAGGCCCAGCACCGGCGATTCGAAGCGCTCGCCCTCGGGGCTGAGTGCGCGCTGAGTGTAGATGACCGTCACCTCGTCACCATCGGTCGCCACGACCCTCGGCTCCATCCGGCACTCGTTCTCAGTCGGCTGCAGCGGCCCCCAGGTGCCGAGCCAAGTCCGCTCAGGAGCCGACTCGAGCTGTTCGTGTAGCGCCTCCTTGCCGCGCATCACGCCTCCGTAGGGCAGCGAGCTGGCCTCATGGAACTCGACCTCGTCGTGATAGAGGTCGAAGAGCGCTTCGCGATCACGCTGCTCAACCGCTCGGAAAACCCCCAACACGACTTCGGCACTGCTGCTCATCTCGATTGCTCCGATCTTCGCTGTCGGCACATCCAGCTGCGCCCTGTCTCAGGCCATACTAGAGGAGTGATTCTAATATGCACGAGATGCACTCGCCGGCCCATGGTCAGCTGGTTTCGCGTGCATTGCAGCTTCGCGAGTTCCATCAGGGAGGGACAAGCCTCTGGCCGCGATCACGAAATCCTCCCCAGAGTTGCCGCCCTGACGCCGTCTCGCTCGAACTCGAGCGAACATCGTCTTTTTCGCAGGTGCCGTGGTGGCGGGGGTGCGGCATTGGTATTGGCGCACGGTGCCGCTCGTGCGGGTTAGCTGACTCGTTCGGCCAGGAACTCCTCCCAGGTCCGCCGGCCTACGGCTCGCTCGGGGGCCAGGTTGGCGCCGGCCCGGAACGCGCGTGCGGCCTTGCCTGGGAGCCGGACCGGCACAATCGGCCGGTGCTTACGACGGGCCCGCAGGTACCCGCGAAGCAGCCCGGCCATCCCGTACACCTGTGGCCCGCCCATGTCGGGCACCAGCCCGGCCGGCGTGCCGAGCGTCAGTTCCACGAGTCGGGCCGCCACCTCCCCGGTGTCGATCGGCTGGAACTGGAACCCGGCCGGGGCCGGTATCACGGGCAGCCTCGCCATCTGCTGCGCTGTCATCAAGAACAGGTCATGGAACTGGGTGGCGCGCAGCGTCGTCCATGGCAGGCCGGAGTCGGCCACCACGCGCTCGGCGGCCAGCTTGGACGCGAAGTAGCCGAACATGGCGCGGTCGGCGCCGCTGACGACTGGGATCCGGTCGGCGCCGACGACCGAGATGTACACCAGGTGCCGCGTCCTGGTCCGCGACGCTGCCCGGACCAGGTTCAGGGCCTTGTCCTCGTCGCCCTTGCTGGTGCCGGCGCAGTGCACGATGATCTCGGCCCCCTCCACCGCGGCTTCGATCCCCTCGCCCGTGGCCAGGTCACCGATCACGAACTCGATGCCCTCCCCGGCCTCGCGGCTGCTCCTGCTGAGCACCCGTACCTTGCGGCCGGCGTCCCGCAGCCGCGGGACGACGAGGCGCCCGAGTGTGCCCGTGCCGCCGGTGACAAGAATCGGACCGTGTTCGTGATCACGCCCTCCGGTGCCTGTCGTTGTGCTCATGATGCTGTCCCTTCTGGCTTTCGTAGTGGTTCGGTCGATCGGCGTCATCTCGCCGGTCTAGTCCTATGACCGATCACGAGATAGGGATGTGACCAATGCCCGACACCGACTGGCTGGCGCAGCGCTTCGAGGAGCACCGGACCCGGCTGACGGCGGTCGCCTACCGAATGCTCGGTTCGGCAAGCGAGGCCGATGACGCGGTCCAGGAGGCCTGGCTTCGACTCAGCCGCTCGGACGCGGATTCGATCGAGAACGTGGGGAGCTGGCTCACCACGGTGCTCTCGCGGGTGTGCCTGAACGTCCTGCAGGCCCGCCGCTCGCGGCCGGAGGTGCCGCTCGGCCCCGAGGCGTCCGAGCCGGCCGCCGGCCACGCCGCAGGGTCTGACCCCGAGCGCCGAGTCGATCGGGCTCGCGCTGCTGATCGTGCTCGACACGCTCTCGCCCGCAGAGCGCGTCGCGTTCGTGCTGCACGACGTGTTCGGCGTGCCATTCGAGGAGATCGCGCCGATCGTGGGACGCAGCGCACCAGCAGCGCGCCAGCTCGCAAGCCGCGCGCGCCGCCGCGTCCGGCGAGAAAACGCAAGCCGCGAGACGAACAGGCTCCGGCAGGCCAAGCTGGTCGACGCATTCCTCGCCGCCGCCCGCAACGGCGAATTCGACCGGCTGCTCGCCCTCCTCGACGCCGACGTGGTCCTCAATGCGGACCAGACAGCGGCGCGGATGGGCGCAGCGCAGGAGATGCACGGGGCAGCTGAGGTCGCCGAATTTTCCCGGCGCGCACGCGGAGCCAAGCCAGCGCTCCTGAACGGAACAGCCGCAGCGGTATGGATGCCGGGCGGGCAGCTACGGGTCGTTTACGACTTCACGATCAGCGGCGAAAAGATCACCGCCATCGACCTGATCGCAGACCCAGCGCGTCTCCGCCAGCTCGACTTGGTGATCCCGAACGACTGACCACCGCCCGATCGATATGAATCGCGCGGGGATACCACAGTCGTGTCGAAGGCCCCCGCTCGGGCGCACAATCGCGGGTTCGACCACGGTCAGCGCCCAGTAGATCGACCGCGTCGCGCCCCCAACGCAAACCAACCGCGTGGGGCGTGGAATTCTCGCGATCACAACTGGTAGTTCCGATGATCGTTGACACCTCTACGCCGAGGCCGGTCGATTGCGTGTACCCGATCTGTCTCCGAGGGGAGGAGGACATCGCAGCGTTCCTCTCGTCGGTTGGACGCTCCGGGAACGGGGAAGGGTTCCAGGCCCAGCTCATTCCCAGCTCAGCCGCTAGCTCGCCTGCGAGGTTCACGCCTTCGTCGGCCCAGACCTCCTGCAGCCCACAGATGTCCGGCTTGGCTTCGAGCAGAACCGAACGTATGGCCGCGGCTCGATCCGCCACCGGCCGAAGCGCCACCATAGGTTCCAGGTGACCACGCGAATGCCCGCGGCCGGCGTGCTCGCACCTGCCGCTGCGCTCAACCGCTCGAACTCGCTGGCGGCCTCAATGCCCGTCATCCCGCCACCGCAGACCGCAGCTACTGAGCCTTCCGGCAGCTCGCTCAGAGCGTCGTTCAGCCGAGCCGCAGACTCAGGGCTCGCGAGCGAGTGGGCGTGTTCGCTGACGCCAGGAACCGACTCGGCGTCGATCGTGCTGCCCGTCGCGAGGATGACGAAGTCGAAGGGAATGCTCGCGTGCTCATCGCTTCCGCGAACGCGCACGAGTGATCGGGCGGTGTCGATCTCGTAAGCCTCGCCGCGGACGTTGGTCACCTTACGACCCGTCAACTTGCTGAGGTTGTAGCTGCGAACCTTCTGCCCCGCAGCAGCCTGATGCAGGCGCAAGCGCTGAACGAGCTCGGCTCTGGGATCGATGAGCGTGACCTCTGCGCCGCGGCGGGCGCGGCCGGCCACGCGCACGGCGGCCATAGCTCCGGCGTAGCCGCCGCCGACCACAACGACCTTCTGCGGATGCTCGATCTTCACGTTGGCCCTCCTGTTCGGCACCGTCGTGCACTTAGACGAGACAGGGCCGGCCTGTGACAAATCAGGCGGAGCCTCGAGCTTCAACTCCTGCGATGACCGTCCATCGACCGCCATCGAGCCTCATGTGAGGGCCACCGCATCTGTTAGCCCGCGCTCGCGACAGCCGCGGGCTCCCGCAGCCAGGTGACGCTTGCAAGCAGGATCCAGACAAGCCACATCCCGAGCGGCAACGCTATCCCTCCGATCAGGCCGTTGCCCGAGTTGAGCGGACCGGTCAGTGACAGCACGCCTCCGATCGCCCCCACATTCGCCAGCGCCCCAGCCACCGCCAGCCACCCGAGCCAGCGACTGAACGCGCCGGAGAAGCAGAGCGCCGCCAGTGCGGCGAAGAAGGCCACGCCCGCGAAGGCCGCTGGGGCGGCGAGCAGGAACCCGGCGGTGTGCAACTCGTACGTCGTCTGGGAGCCTGCGGAATCGAACAGCAGCGCAGCCGCTGCATCAAGGCCGAGTGCCACGTTTAGGGCGGTCATGAACATCACGGCGCTTGCGAAGACGACCCACGGGAGCGGACCCTCGCCGGCTTCCGTCCACAGGCGCTCGAGCAGTCCACCTAGGAACACGAGCAGCGGAAGGTAGCCCACGCTCACGCACATGATCACCGCCTGCAGCAGATCGGTGTGGGCCCGGTAGAACGGAGCTACTTCGGCTCGTGATTCAAGGCCGGGCAGGAGCGGGATCACGAAGGCCATCGGCGCCCACAGGATCGCGAGCGCGATGCCGCTAGCCGGAACCCAACGGCGACTCAAGTCTGGCTCCGTTCGCTCAGTCGCGCCGGGTGCATGCGTGTTCCATAATAGAGGATGTGTTCTACTATGCTGCTGAGGCCACCCTGGACGTAGTGCTAATCGCTCTTCTTGAGTCTCCGAGCGGCCCATTCGGGGGCCAGAATCGACATCACTGCCAGCGATACAAAGGACTTGTGAGCTCCGAGCGCCCCGAAGGCATGGTCCAAGACAAGCGGGAGGGCTGGCCGCCCCAGGCCCTTGCCCGGCGGGGAGACCACGATCCTGCGCATCTCGATACTGCGGTTCTTGTCCAGGATTCCGGCAAGGAGGACGAACCCGACCGGGCGATCGTCGTCGGCGACGAGCAGGTGTGCCTGATCGGGGTCGTCAAGCGCGCGCTCATGCTCGTGTCGCGACCTGGGCAGGATGAAGTCTGCGGCTTCCGGATCGGACTCGGCCGAGAGCACGAAGTCGTGCTCGGCGGTCCCGGTGCCGCGAAGGTGCAGGGCCATCCTTACGAGCCGGCCTGCAGCCTTCTCGGCTGGATGAGGTCAGACCGGCGCTCAGGATCGCTCTCGGACACGAGGTCGGCAGGCTCGGGACTCACGTCGACCGGCGGCTTTGGCACGGTCGCTGGATTGGTGGCTCGCCCGTGCGGCGGGCACCGCGGGTCGTAGCTTTCGGAACCTCGTGAACCGGCCGCCGGGACCTGGGAAGCGGCGCCGCTCTCGCCCCTGGGAATCTTCACGGCTAGGGGTCGTCGACGCCGTGGCCACGGTCAAGTCCTCCGTCGGGGACGGCCGGCGGGGCAGGGCGTTCGGTCGTCTCCGCCGGCGCGGCGGGACGCTCGGCCGGCGGGCGGGAGGGCATGGGGCGCGTGGGTTCGTTGTCGCCACCGCAGCCGGCGATAAGTGCGGGGAGCACGAGCGCGGCGGCGATGCGGACGGGCGCGCTGCGCATCATTCCTGGCCCGGTTCAAGCGCGGAAGAGGCGCCGGAGCCCGCCCTGCGCACCCCGGCGCGCAGGATCTGCTTGAGGTCCGCTGTCGGCCCTAGGTGCCGCAGCTTGTCCGGGTTGACGATCGAGCGAACCGTCTGCACCACGTGGTCGGCAACATCGAGCGAGACGACATTGACCAGTTGTCCCTCCGAGTTGAAGAACGCTGCCCCGGGCTGGCCGTTGATCTCGAGCCGACGAAGCTCGAGACCCAGGCGCTGAGCGCTCGCGACGAGATTCACCAGCACGCCGGCCACGCGCTCACGGCCATAGACGGGTCGGGACAGCGCGGGTGCCTTGCCACCGTCATCGCCGTGGAGCACCACGTCGGCCGCGAGGATCTCGGTCAACCCTTCGAGGTCGCCCTCTTCATAGGCAGCGAAGAACCGTCCGGCGAGCTCCTCGCGCCGCTCCCGAGACGCAGCGAATCGTGGCTTGCGCTCATCCACGCGACGCCGGGCGTGGACCGCAAGCTGCCGGCGGTTGTCCTCGGTCTTGTCCACGATCTCAGCGATCTCGCTGAACGACAAGTCGAACACATCGCGCAGCAAAAGCACGCCTCGCTCGACCGGTGACAGGCTCTCGAGCAGCACGAGGAACGCCTGCGAGATGGAGTCGGCGAACTCGACCGGATCCTCGAATTCGGTCACCAGAGGCTCGGGTAGCCATTCGCCGACGTACTCCTCGCGGCGCACCCGCGCCGAACGCAGGTGGTCGATGCTCAGCCGCGTGACGACCGTCGACAGCCAGGCCCTCGGAGACGTGACCTCGCTCGGCGCCTGCCTCGCCACCTCGACGCAGAAACGCCTCCTGAGCGATGTCCTCGGCGTGGCTGACGCTGCCAACCATCCGGTACGCAATCGAGAAGAGAAGCGGTCGCAGCTCCTCATGCCTCGTCTCGGGCTGCTCCCGGGGCGGCTTCGGAGATTTGCCCTCATGCGCCTCGCCCATGATGCACATAGTAGAGGACCGCCTCTAGTATGAAGCCGATCGATGACGCTTGACACTGCGGATCGGAATCTCGGTCTCGGCCGTTTCGCAATCCAAAGGTCTTCCTCTGGGCCAACTGGGCTGGCAAACGCGGGCGCCCAGGAGTGCAGTCGCTCGCGGTCGCCAACGAGACCGAGGACTTGTCGCCGGCGACATCTTGGTGGTGATGATTGGGTGTCGGATCGCTTTGCGCGCTCTCGTGTCTGGTATTAGAATGCAGCATCTATAATACCTTCCTCGGCAGGCAGCGGCTCCTCGCCACGACGGTCGGCTACCACCGGAGAGAACGTGTACGCAAGCGCATGAGGGAACCATGAACGACGGTAACGAGGAGATCCGCGAGCACGGCGTGGAGGTGTCCGGAGGGAAGTTCGCGATCAGCGAGCTCGGTGACCCCGCGGGGCAGCCGGTCGTCTACTGCCACGGCGGCCTGAACTCGCGGCGCGACATCCACTTCGCCGCGCGAGTCGCGCGGCGCGCGGGCGTGCGGATACTGGCCATCGACCGCCCGGGGATCGGGGGCTCGACCCCACAGCGCGAGCGGACCCTCTCGACGTGGGGCGGGGATGTTGAGCGGGTTGCGGACGCGCTGGAGCTAGATCGCTTTACGGTGCTCGGCTGGTCCTTCGGAGGGCCCTTCGCACTCGCGTGCGCCTCAGTGCTCGGGACTCGCGTTGGAGCCGTGGGGATCGTCGGCGGAATGACACCGCTCGACCGGCCAGGCAAGGCGGACGAACTCGGAACCGCAATAGGGCGAAGGCTGCTGCGCTGGGCCCCGAAGAGACCACGGGCAGCGGCGGCGTACCTCGCCAGCAGCAAGCTCGAACCGGCTGGGCTGCTGTACCGACAAGTCCGATCCGAGCTTCCCGCATCCGACGCGAAGGTACTTGACGGTCTCGGTCGAACAGCCGCGACCGCGCCTTTCCGCGAGGCTATCCGCCGCACCCGGGTCGGATCGGGTGCGCTGGTGGCATGGGGATGAAGACACGTTCGTGCCGCTCGCCCACGCCCAGTACCTCGCGGCTCGCTTACCAGGGTCAAAGCTCACCGTCGTCTCGGGAGCCGGCCACTACGTACTCCACCGCGAGACCGGAGCGATCCTCACCGAGCTCGCCGCGGCATCCGACGTCGCGCCTGCCGAAGATCGGGCGTAAGGCCGTGTCGAGGCGGCAAGCTCCCGCAACCCTGGAGCCCTCCCGTTGCGCCGCCAGCGTCACGAGGTCGGGTCCTTGAGCTCGCTCAGCGACCGCACCATGACGGAGCCCGTCGCCTGGGGTCCGGGCTGCCTGGCGTGGTCCTTCATGTCTGGGCCTGACCTGACCGTAAAGAGCGAGCGGATGATGCCGCCAGCCAGCGAGGAACTGCACGTGCACGACCGGGCACGGCAGTTCTTCTTCGTCTTGGCCGGGCATGCGCGCCTGACGTTCGGCGGCCGGGCGGTCGAGCTGGTCGAGCAGCAGGGGCTCGAGGTGCCCCCCGGCACGCCGCACCGGATCGAGGCCGTTGGCTCAGCGACCCTAGATTTTCTGGTCGTCTCGGCGCCTGCGGCCGACAACGATCGGCGGTCCGCGTGAGCCAGGCGACGACCGTCGGCCTCATCGGTCTCGGCGCGATGGGCTCGCGCCTCGGGATGCGCCTGTGCGAGGCGGGCCACGAGCTCGTCATTTGGAATCGGACCCCGGGCAAACTCGAGCCACTCCTCGCCGCCGGCGGCCGGGCGGCCGCCACGCCGGGCGACGCGGCACGGGCGGCGCAGGTGACGATCACCATGCTCAGCGACGCAAGCGCGTTGGAGGCCGTCATCGAGGGGCCACAGGGCCTGGCGGCCGGCCTGCGGCCCGACGCGGTGCTGATCGACATGTCGACGATCGGCCCCGCCGCCGCCACGTGGCTTCGGTCGGCTGTGCCGAATGGCGTCGGCGTCCTCGACGCCCCCGTGCTCGGGAGCGTCGCCGAGGCGCAGGCGGGAACGCTGCGGATCCTCGTCGGCGGTCCCCCAGATCTCGTGGAGGCTTGGCGGCCGCTCCTCGAGGTGCTCGGTGTGCCGGTGCACCTAGGACCAGCCGGAGCGGGAGCGGCCGCCAAGCTGGTCGTCAACGCCTCGCTCTTCGGGGTGCTCGGCGTGCTCGCCGAGGCCGTGGCCCTTGCCGACAGCCTCGGCCTGTCTCGTAAGGCGACGTTCGAGAGCCTGTCGCTGACGCCCCTCGCCGAACAGGCGTCACGGCGCCGCCGGGTCATCGAGACCGACCCGCCGAAGACGCGGTTCGCGCTGTCGCTCGCCCGCAAGGACGCCGAGCTCGTCGCTCAGGCCGCGGCGGCGGTGGGCTTGGACCTTCGCCTTGCGCGCGCCGCCGGCACGTGGCTGGCCGACGCCGAGCGCGGCGGTCACGGAGGGGATGACTACACCATGCTGCTGCGCTGGATCATCGCGGCGCAGAGGAACCCTCCCGCTCAATGACCTTGTTTGATCACGCACCGTGAGCGACCGTGCTGCACGAGCGCCCCGAAGCCCGCATGAGCGATCGCTACGAGATGATTGGCCAGGGCTATGCGGCGACGCGCCGCGAGGACCGACGGATCGCCCACCGGATCTACGAAGCACTCGGCGACGCGAGCAGCGTCGTCAACGTCGGCGCGGGCACTGGTTCCTACGAGCCAGCCGACCGCTACGTCATCGCCATCGAGCCCAGCGATGTGATGGCCGCGCAGCGCCGGCCCCACCGCGTCCCGGCAATTCGCGCCGCGGCGGACGACCTGCCTTTGCGCGACCCCATGACGCCTCCCTGTCGTCTTTGCTCGCCGGTGGCGGCCGGACCTCGAGGTGCCAGACGCCAGGTGCAGCCACCGCAAGCGGGTAATAGGGGATCTGTGCTAGAACGACCATAGCGCGCAGGTTCTCGTGAGCGCGCCGCTAACCAACTCCCCGTGTTCAACAACATTTGCCGCGCTCGATCCTGCGGCCGATGTCGTGGAGGTCGCTCGCTCTCGCGTCCCCGGTGGAGACATCCGTGTCGGCTCGGCCGAGGCTCTTCCCTTCGCCGACGGGGAATTTGATGCCGTCCTGGCCCAGCTCGTCGTCAACCTTGTCGACGATCCGCGGGCGGCGGTCCGGGAGATGGCGCGAGTAGCAAGGTCTGGAGCCGTGGTCGCTGGCAGCTTCTGGGATGACGAGGAGATGCCACTGCTGCGCTCGTTCTGGAACGCGGCGCGCTTCGCCGCCCCGGCCGAGCTGGCAGAGGTCAGCCAGCAGGCCCGGGTTGGTCTGGCCGAAGTAGCCGTCCTGTGTCGATGGTGGGAAGGAGCGGGCCTACGCGAGATCGAGCTCGACAAGTTCGAAGTCCATGCAGACTACGACGGCTTCGATGACCTCTTCTTCTCGTTCGAGGCCGGCATGGGCGAGTCGGGTGCGCTTTATGTGTCCTTGGACGAGAAACAGAGGGCGGCCCTGCGATCCGAAGCTCATCGGCTCCTCGGCTCACCGGATGGCCCGTTCCGCCTAACCGCCGGCGCCTGGACAGTGCGCGGCGAGCGCTAGCCAGTCAGTCGCCACCTGGCTCGACCGGCAGCCCGCGGCGCTCCATGCTGAAAGCCGCAACCGCCCAGATCACGAAGCCTCGATGATTCGCAGGTCACGCTCTGCGCCGTCTCCGAGCGCTCGAAGTGCTCGTTGATACGCGGGGCTCTCGTATGCGGCGACAGCGTCTTCGACACTGTCGAACTCAATTAGGACTGTGCGCTCCAGAACGCCGGCCTCGAACGCCCTTGCGGGCATCCCCCGTGCCAGGAAATGACCTCCCGACTCACGCATGGCCGGGCCAGCGAGATCGATGTACTCGGTGAGCTTCTTCGGATCGCGGATTGCACGAAACGTGTTGATCCAGTACGCCTTGGCCACATCATCCTTTCTAGTCGCTAGCGAGTTAAGCGGGCCATCGCGCGACAATGGAACCAGACTCCTTGGCAAGCGGCGGCGGTCCACGCGGACAAATATTAGATTGAGTACTCTAATTCGCTGGGCGCGCCGCGCCCGGCGACGCCTGAACGAGAAAGGAGCCAAAACGTGGGGGTCCGCACTCACGAGGAAACCGAGTGGCAGAGACGAGGCTGGCCACTGATTTTCGTTCGCCATGACTCCGTGGAAGCCGGCTCTCCGCTTCGGCCGGAGCTGCCCGGAAACGCGTTCAAGCCCGAACTGGACGGTGTCGAGCCCGATCTGCTCGTTGTCAAGCGGACGAACTCCTCGTTCTACGGGAAGCCGGACCTGAAGGAGTGGCTCGACAGTCGAGGTCTGCATACGCTCGTGCTCTGCGGGATCAGCACCAATCACTGCGTCGAGACGGCGGCACGGATGGGCTCGAACCTGGGCTACGACATACGCTTCGTCCTCGACGCCACCCACGCCTTCGAGCGCACCGGGCCGGACGGGCGGACTCTCACTGCCGACGAGCTCGCCCAGGCCACGGCCACCAGCCCGCACGGGGAGTTCGCCCAGATCGTGAGCACGGGTGATCTCCTCGACGCCTCCGGGAGCGGCGCGGTTTGGCGCGGACGATGAACGCACGCTGACAATGAGCAAGTGCGCTTCAACGCTCCCATCGCGCGCACTCGCTCATGCATGAGCGCTACCCCGACCAAACCCGACCCCCATCCTCCTGAGCATGAGGCCAGCTACGTGACGGCCCGGTCCGAGGGGCCGCGGTGGGTGCGGATCGCGTCGAGCTCGCCCTACAATGAGTGAGCTGCCGCTGCTGGCGGCTGCTCATCGGATCCTCTACGACGCGAACTGCGGTTTCTGCCGCTGGTCGCTCGGGTGGGTGCTGCGCTGCGATGGTGCACGGCGTCTGCGGCCGGTTGCCCTCCAGGAGGCCGAGGCTGAGTGGCTGCTTGCCGGCATGAGCGAGTCGGAGCGGATGGCCGCCTGGCATCTCGTCGACCCTGGTGGCAGCGTGCACTCCGCCGGGCGTGCCGTGCCGCCGCTGCTCGCCCTACTACTGCCTGGCGCAATGCCTGCGGGCCTGGCTCGCCGGCTGCAGGGGCCGATCGACCGCGCCTATGGATGGGTAGCCGGAAATCGCGGCGCGCTTGGGCAGCGGCTTCGCCATCAGGCACTCGCTCGCGCCGACGAGCTCATCGCCGCGCGCCGACTTCAGCGTCCACCGAGAAAACGGGGTCAGCCTCCCATCCGCTAGACAGCGCACCACGGGCGCAGCCCCTTGGCCGGCTCTCTATGAGGGTCCCGAGGATCGTCCGCCGCCGGGGCCATGCGTACGCACCGACAGTCAACTCTCTACCACGAGCCCGCCGCCTACGACAAGGGAGCTGAGGTCCGGCAGGAAGGCAGCCCTCAGAGTGCCCTCGGTCCGCAAGACCGCGACTCCTAACGAGGGTCGAGGATCACAATCGGGATCTTCCGGCCCTTTGCGTTGCGCTGGAAGAAGAAGTCATATCCGGGATAGAACGCGACGAACTTCGGCCAGAGCCGATCGCGCTCCTCATCGGTTGCGACGCGAGCGCGAACGTCGCGAATCACGGAGCCGATCTGAAATCGCAGCGTCCGGGTTGGCCTTGACGTTGTGGAACCACGCGGGATGCGTTGGCTGACCACCCTTCGACGCCATCACAGCGACGACGTCGCCGTTCTCGTGGTACAAGTGCGCTCCTGGCGCCCGTGTGGTCGAGCAGGAGGATCCGCGCCGAGGACCAGCCGGGAAGGTGCCCGCCGAGCTTGCCGCCGGTGCGCCGGTAAAGAGCCACATGGATCTTCGTCGAGCGCCGGCCGAGGTAAAGGCCGTGCTTGTTGGCGAACTGAGAGCTCGAGGCCGCGATCCGCGCGAGCAAGGGCATGCCGCTACTCGAATGTCACGCGACGCCGCCACTGATCACAGAGATTCTCTGCACGGAGAGGATCATACGTTCCAATTAGATCATACGTTCCAATTGGGTCTGTCTTGATCGGCTAGGGCCGAGAGGATTCGCGGGACTTTTGGAGGGCGACCGAGTTCTGCATTTGCAGGGCTTTCTCATGCGTGGAGCCAAGAGGCGAGCCGACTGCGACGCCGCCTTGCTTATGCCGTGCTGACGGCGCCAAGGATTGCATCGCCGCGTGGCGCATGCGGGCCGTCTTGCTGTCCGGCTCGTCAGTGTTCAGCCCGTAGGCCGCAAGCTCGGGCAACGTGACGACTTCGCCGAACCCTGCCCAGTGGCCGTTGGTGATCTGCCGCAGGTGGACCCAGACGCGGTGGGCCTCGACCATCGTGTTCTCGCTGCCCTCCGCGGCCAGAACCGCCGCGGTGACGCGCTTGACGAGCGTCTCGCGGCCGCGTTCCGCAAGCGGACCGAATACTCCCGGCGCGCCTTCGGGGATCGTGACGGTTACGCGGTAGATCGGCTTCGGGTTGATCTGGCCGCCGACGAACACGTCCTGCTCGTTGACGAAGCACCAGGAAAGCGCCTGCATGTGCGCGACATCCCCGAAGCGGGCGAGGGGCGCGGCCTCGACCTCGAGCGCGATCGTCGACAGCTCGCCGGCGAGTCGCTGCTTCGTGGCGTCGTCCAACGCCCCTTTTGTGGTTGTGAGTTCGATCATCGGCACGACAGGACCTCCGGTGATGGTGTGTTCGTCAATCGTGAGCCACCGCGGCTCGCTCAGCCGGCCAATAAGATAACATACACGCATGCATGTAGGTACTTCCCATGAGGCAGGAGTTCAGCCGACGACGACCGGATCCGCCGCGCGCCGCCGCTCAACGCAGGCCGACCGAAGCGCGCGTTCGCGCAGCGCTTTGCTCGAGTCGGCCGCGAGGGGGCTCTCCCGCTATGGCTACGGCAACCTCATCCTCGAGCGGGTGGCGAGCGAGGCCGGCTACACCCGCGGAGCGCTCTATCACCAGTTCAAGGACAAGGAGGACCTCGCCCTGGCGGTGATCGATTGGGTCGACGAGACATGGAGAGAGGAGGTCGGCCCGCTCGTCGACCGAGAGCCCGATCCCGTCGTCGCGCTGATCGCCCTGGCGCGCGGTCACGCCGTCTTCTGCCGGCGAGACGTCGCCCGCGTGGCGATGGCGCTGAGGCTCGAGTTCAGCGGTCAGGATCACCCTGTCGGGCGTCACCTCAGGCGGGTCTCCGAAAGCCTCGTCAAGCGCTGCACCCGACTGATCACTGCGGGACGCAGAGCGGGGACGATTCCGGCCGGCCCACCGGCGAGGGTGATCGCGCTCGCGTTCATCGGAGCGATGGAAGGCGCGGTACTCGAGCTCGCCGGACAGGCGCCGCACGATGAGCTGCTCGCGGCGCGAGCGGCCGCCGGCGCGCTCGGGATCGATCCAGACCAGCCCTCCATCGCATGAGCTCCGAACAGTGCCCACACTTCCCGGCCCTGGCGGATCCACGAGCTCACTTGCGACTTCCGTCTCGAGGACGTGTGGCAACTGCCGGGGACCGGCGGCCCGGGCGACTTTCCCAGGCTCGTCCAGGGCTTCGCCTCGGCAAACCCCTCGGAGGGTCCGTTTGGCGCCATGCGCATGCTGTTCGCGATTCGGTGGCTAAGTTCCCGCGGTCTCAGGCGGTATCAAGCAGCACAAGCTAGAGCGCGGAGCGGGCGATCGGTCGACAGCTTATCTCCCTGCAAACGGGCAGAAATTGCGCTCTTACAGCGGAGGGGGAGGGATTCGAACCCTCGGTGCGCCGAAAGACGCACAACGGTTTTCGAGACCGCCCCGTTCAACCGCTCCGGCACCCCTCCGAGGCGTTGAATCCTAGAGGCGCGACGGCGAAGTCAGCGAGCTGAGCTGACCTCCAGCACCGCGTCCAGCTGCTCGGCCAGTATTGGCCTGGAGAACAGGTAGCCCTGGCCGATGTCGCAGCCCAGCTCGCGCAGGGCGTCGGCCTGGTCGGGGGTCTCGATGCCCTCCGCCACCACGCACAGCTTCAGCGCGGGGCCCATCCCGACGACGGCGGCCACCAGCTCGCGGTCGGTCGTGTTCGCCGCCATGCCGCTCACGAACGAGCGGTCGATCTTCACGATGTCGACCGGCATCCGCCGCAGCTGCTCCAGCGAGGAGTAGCCGGTGCCGAAGTCGTCGATGGCAACGCGGATGCCCTCGCTGCTCAGATCGCGCAGCGCGCGGAACCCGGTGTCGCCGTCGGCCATGGCGGTGCTCTCCGTCACCTCGATCGTGAGCGAGTGGGGGTCGATGCACGACTCTCGCACACAGCCCAGCACCGTCGAGACCACATCCGGGTGCGTCAGCTCGCGGGCGCTCAGGTTCAGGGACAGGTGCAGCTGGGCGGTCTCCGGCCGCGCCTGCCATTCGGCCAGCTGCCGGCAGGTCTCGCCCACCACCCAGGCCCCCAGCGGGACGATCAGGCCGGTCTCCTCGGCTACGTGCAGGAACCGCTCGGGCGAGATCAGACCGCGCTTCGGATGCTCCCAGCGCACGAGCGCCTCCGCCCCCACCATCTGCCCGGTGGCGAGGTCCACGGCGGGCTGGTAGTGAAGCCGCAGCTCGCCCTGCTCCAGCGCGCGCTGCAGCTCCTGCTCGATCCGCATGGCCCGCACCGCGTCGTCGCGCATCGCGCTGTCGAACAGCTCGGTGCGCGCACCGCCGCGCTCCTTGGCCCGATACATCGCCGCGTCGGCGTCCTCGATCAGGTGTTGGCCATCGCCGCTGTCGCTGGCCTCGACCAGTGCCACGCCCACGCTCTCGCAGAGGATCGTGAACTCGTCGCCGCCGAAGCGCGCGACCGTGTCCTCTGGCCGCACCTCACCGCTCAGCCGCTCCGCAACCTCGAGCAGCACCTCGTCGCCGGCCGAGTGGCCGAGCGAGTCGTTGATGCGCTTGAAGCGGTCGAGATCGAGGAAGTACACGGCGGTCGCGCATTGCCGTTCGCGGCGGGCAAGCACCTGACGCAGGCGGTCGGCGAACAGGGCGCGGTTGGCCAGCCCGGTCAACGGGTCTACAGCGCGAGCCGCTCGAGCTTGGTCTCCATGCGCTTGCGGTCCGAGACGTCGAGGAAGACCCCGTAGAAGAGCGGGTCCACCCCCGTCTGGCGGTCGAACACGACCGTCATCTCGTCGCGGATCCAGACGTCGCGCCCATCGGCGGCGCACAGGCGGTACTCCTGGACGAGCTTCTCGCCCGACCGGGCGCACTCGGCCTCGTTCGAGACCACGCGCTCCTCGTCGTCGGGATGCAGCAGGCGGTCCCACAGCCCGCGCTCCTCCAGCCACTGGCGGCGCGGGTAGCCGAGCACGTCCTCGACGGACGGGCTGATGTAGAGGCAGCGCCCCTCGATGCCCGGCTCGAAGATGTACGCAACCGACGGGACCCCTTCGGGAAGGGGCCCGTAGCGGTTCTCGAGCGCGCGCAGCACCTGCTCGGAATATGGCCGCACGGGGCTCTTATCGGCTACTTACGGCGCAAACCGAAGAAATGTCGCAGCAGCTCCGCGCTCTCGTCGGCGAGCAGGCCGCCCGCGACGTCCGGCCTGTGGTTGAGGCGCTGCTCGCCGAGCACGTCCAGCACGCTCCCCGCCGCGCCCGCCTTGGGGTCCGCCGCGGCGTAGACGACGCGCGGAACGCGCCCCAGAACGACGGCCCCCGCGCACATCGCGCACGGCTCCAGGGTCACGTACAGCACCGTGTCGAGCAGCCGCCAGCCGCCGAGGTGCCCCGACGCCTCGCGCAGGGCGAGGATCTCCGCGTGAGCGGTCGGGTCGCCGCGCAGCTCGCGCTCGTTGCGGGCCGCCGCGATCACCTCTCCCCCGTAAGCGATCACGCACCCGATCGGCACGTCGTCGTGCTCGAGCGCCCGCTCGGCCTCGCGCAGCGCCAGCCGCATGTAGTACTCGTCGCGCGGGAAGAAATTCACGGCCGCGCCACGAGCTTGCGGCCCACGTAGCGCTCCGCGAGCTCCAGACCGCCGAGCAGGCCGGCCCGGCCCGCCAGCCGCACCCCCGCCGCCGCCAGCGACAACGCGGACGGCTTCCCAACGCTCAGCCCGCCGCCGTCGAGCAGCTCGCGGTACCAGTCGATCGTGTCCCTGAGGGTGCGGTCCAGCGGCCGGGCGCGGTAGCCCAGCTCGCGCCGCGCCTTGGCCGAGGAGTAGCGCCAGTTCTGCGCCATGAGGACAATGCCCTCCGCCGCCACCAGGGTCGGCAGCCCGAGCGATTCCGCCGCGCGCGCGGCGGCGCCCGCCTCGGGCGGCAGCACGACCAGCGGGTGGTGCACGCAGGACAGCTCGCCCACCCGCTCGAGCAGCTCGACCCAGCGGGCGTCGTGTCCACCCAGGACGTAGCGCTCGCCGGAACGCCCGCGCTCGGCCGCGAGCAGGTGCCCCTTGGCGACGTCGCGCACGTCGACCACGTTGGTCTGCCCGTCCACCACCGCCGGCAGCCGCCCGCGCAGGTAGTTGCCGATCATCCGGGTGGACGTCTCGCCCGGCTGCGAGCGGTCCACGGGAGCGCCGAACACGTACGAGGGGTTCACGACCACCACCTCCACCCCCAGTCGCGCGCCCGCCGCCAGCGCCTCCGACTCGCCCTCGTGCTTGGCGTCCGGGTACGTCATCCCGAGGCCCCAGCCGCGGTAGACGTCCTCCTCGGTCCCCGGCCGGTCGGCGGGCGCCGGCCCGATGCCGGCCACACTCGACGTCACGACGACGCGTCGGATCCCCTCTGCCGCGGCCGCCTCCACCGCGATCCGCGGGGCCAGGGCGTTGACCTGCCAGACCCGCTCGGGCGGCCGCGATCCCACCAGGCCGGCGGCATGGAAGACCGTCTCACAGCCGCGGAACGCTCGCCGCAGCGCGGCGCGGTCGAGCACGTCCGCCCTGACCGCCTCCACCTCCAGCCCCCCGAGCCGTGCGAGCCGCGCCTCGTCCCGGTAGGTCACGCGGGGGGCGCCATGGGCCTCGGCCGCAAGCTTCGCCAGATGCGCGCCGATGAATCCCGTGGAGCCCGTGATGCAGACCGTCACAACTTCACTGGACTGGCGTTGTTCGAGCGTTCGTACACTGCGCAGCCCACCGTAACCCAATGCCGACTCGCTTCATTCTCCTTCTGGCCGCACTCCTCGGCCTGCTCGCGCTCGCCCCCACGGCCGGGGCCGCGAAGTACGTGCCCGGCGAGGTGGTCGTGGGCTACAAGAACGGCTCCGTCACCACGGTCGCGACCGAGGACGGGCGGTCCGTACACGAGACCGCCACCACCCTGCGCCGCCATCCGGAAGTGGCCTACGCCGTGCCCAACTACGTGGCGCACGCGGCGCAGTTCACGCCCAACGACCCGTTGCTCCGGCGCCAGTGGAACTTCACCGGGACGTTCGGCATCGGCATGCCCGAGGCATGGGCGCTGGCCAGCGCCGCCGGAGCGCCGGGCGGTCGCGGCGCCGTGGTGGCCGTGCTCGACAGCGGCGTCGCGTTCGAGCGCTACGGCGGCTTTCGGCGCGCGCCGGACCTGTACCGCTCCACGTTCGTGCGCCCCTGGGACTTCGTCGACCACGACCGCCACCCCAACGACAGGTACGGCCACGGCACGCACGTGACGGGCACCATCGCCCAGGCCACCAACAACGGCGTGGGCGTTGCCGGGGCGGCCTATGGGGTGAAGGTCATGCCCCTCAAGGTGCTCGACGACTGGGGCCAGGGCGACTCCGTGGCGATCGCCAAGGCGATCCGGTACGCGGCCAGGCACGGGGCCGACGTGATCAACCTCTCGCTCGAGTTCGAGCGCAGCGTCGTCGCGGCCGAGATCCCCGAGATCCTGGCGGCGATCCGCTACGCCCGCGGGCGCGGCGCGGTGATCGTCGCCGCAGCCGGCAACACGGGTCATAAGTTCCTGCGCCGCGTGGCCTACCCCGCACGCGCGAGCGAGGTGATCGCGGTGGGCGCCACCACCCGCCACGGGTGCCGCTCGGAGTACTCGAGCTATGGCGCCGACCTCGACGTCGTCGCGCCGGGCGGCGGGGTGGACGCCGACCCGGCGGCGACGGAAGAGGACGCCGTCTGCCAACCCGAGACCTCCGGCGACTGGATCTTCCAGGAGACGTTCACCGGGAGCAGCGTGCGCCGGTTCGGTCTCCCGCGCGGCTACGAGGGGACCTCTATGGCAAGCCCGCACGTGGCCGCCATCGCGGCGCTGATCATCGCGTCCAAACGACTCGGCGGCCATCCCGCCCCGAGCATGGTCCAGGCGCACATCCAGGCGACGGCACGCGACCTGGGCCGGCCTGGCCTCGACTCGCGCTACGGCTGGGGTCTGGTGGACGCGGCGCGCGCGCTGCGCTGCCCGCCGCTCACTCCCTGCTGAGCGACTAGGTGGTCCGGATGATCATCACGCTGCACGGCGCGTGATGAGAGACCTTGTTAGGCACGCTGCCGAGCAGGAAGCGCTTGGCTCCCGTCATGCCCTTGTTGCCGACCACGATCAGGTCGGCCCCCTGCTCCTCGGCAACGTCGAGGATGGCGTCGGCGGGGTCGCCCTCGCGCGCGTGCGTCTCCACCCGCACGCCCTGCTCCTCCAGGGCCTTGGCCGCCTCCTTCAGCGTGGCGCTGACGTCCTCGCGCGGGTTGACCATCCACTGCAGGTCGTCCGGCACCTGCTGGCGCTCCTCGCGCAGTCTCCCCTCGGGCACCGGCTCGTACGCGCTTACCAGGTGGATCTTCGCGTCGAGGCGCTTGGCCAGGTCGCTCGCCTGCCTTACCGCCTCCTGCGCGGTCTCAGACCCGTCCGTGCCGACGATCATGGAGTTGAACATCGCGCGCATCATACGGTTAGGCTGCTTGTGGTGACGGCGACGACGAAGTGCCTGGCCGTGGATGACCATCCCGCGGTGCGGCAGGGGCTCGGGCTCATGTTCGGGGACACCCCCGACCTCGAGCTGGTCGGCCACGTTGACAGCGGCGAGGATGTCGTCGAAGCCGTCGAGCGCCTGCAGCCCGAGGTCGTGATCATGGACGTGCGGCTCCCCGGGATCGACGGGATCTCCGCCATCAAGCGGATCGCGGAGGCCAGCCCCGGGGTGAAGACCGTCATGTTCTCCGCATACGGGGACAAACGCCTGCTCTCCGATGCGATCGCCGCCGGCGCGCGCGGCTACGTGATGAAGGGCTCGCCGCCCGAGGACCTGCTGCGCGCCATCCGCACGGTGGTCGGGGGCAAGCCGTTTGTCGATCCCTCGCTGTCGCCCGCGCTGCTGATGTCACAGGTCGGGCCCGACGCGCCGCTGTCGGAACGCGAGCGCGAGATCCTCCAGCTGCTCGCCGAGGGCCTTCACACGGAGGAGGTCGCGCGGCGCATCGGGCTCTCCACCGAGACCGTCAAGTCGGACACCAAGCGCGCGATCCTCAAGCTCGAGGCCGACTCACGCGTGCACGCGGTCGCGATCGCCCTGCGTCAAGCCATCATCGAGTAGGGGCGCCGCGGTGGAGCTGCCCCGCTTCTGGATCGTCATCCAGGTCCTGATCGTGATCTTCGTCCTGATCGGGGCGGTCATCGCGATCACGAAGCTGGCCTGACTCGGGCAGCTCGATCTGGCTGAGTCTTCGCCGGCGATCGCTTTCCTCGATCGGCTTGACCCAGAACTCCTCGGTCACGATCACGATCAGCGCGAGGATCGGCACGGCCACGAACAGGCCCACGAAGCCGAACAGCTGCCCGATCACCACGACCCCGATCGCGATCATGGCCGGGTGTATGCGCGTCCGCTGCGACATCACGATCGGGATCGTCACGTTGCTCTCGATCTGCTGCACGAGCACATAGACGGCAAGCGTCAATAGGGCCTTGCCGGGCGAGTCCGTCAGGGCGAACAGCACGGGCGGGATGGCGCCGGCGATGGCCCCGAAGTAGGGCACCACCACGAACAGCGCCGAGAGCACCGCGAAGAAGATCGCGAAGTCGAGCCCGATCAAGGTCAGCCCGATGAACGTGAGGACGAACGTGGCGAGCATGTCGACCGCCACCCCCTCCATCCACCCGATCCAGGCGCGCCGGACGCGTCCCAGGACGTGGCGCACGTGCTCGCGGCGCGGTGGCGGGAACAGGCTGACGAGCCCATTGACCAGCGGCCCTGGACGGATCGCCATGTAGTAGGCGGTGATCAGGATCAGCACCAGCGCGCCGAGGATGCCGGCCACGTTGAGGCCGATCGAGGTGATCGGGCCGATCAGGCGCTCGGGGTCGTTGGTCCACTTCTCGACGAACTCCTGGACGCGGTCGCCGACCTGGCCGGGGTCCTCGCCGGTCACGTCGGCGTAGGTCGTTTCCAGGTCGTCGACGATGCCCGGGACGGCGTTGACGAACTCGTCCGTCTGGTCGACGAAGGGCGGGATCAACAGCGTGATCAACAGGGCCACGACCGCGATCCCGCCCAGCAAGCCGATGAGCGCCCCGATCGGCCGCGGCAGCCCGCGCCGCTCGCAGCGGGTCGCCGCGGCGGCCAGCGGGATCGCGAAGACGATCGTGATCAGGATCGCCAGCAGCAGCGTCACGAGCTGGCGGAACAGCAGCCCGAACAGCAGCAGCCCTGCCGCGAGCAGGACAGCGCGGTATGCGACGGGAGGACTGCCTTCCTCGCTCACTACCCCATCAACGGTACCCGCGCACGCAGCGGGAGCCCAGAACGACGACGCGCGCCGAGCGGCGCGCGTCCTCGAGTTCCATTGATTGCGGCGACTGGCTCAGGTGCGGCGGTCGAGGTCGGCCACATCCTGCGCCTTCTCCTCGACTCGGTCCTGCGCATCGGCGAGCTTGTCCTTCTCCTCGCCCTTGCGCTCCTCGCGGCGGCCCTGGGACCGCAGCGAGCCGTCGCCGGTGATGTCGCCCGCGGCCTTCTTGGCCCGTCCGGTGATCTTGTCCAGAATGCTCATGTGACCATGGTACCCGCCCGGAACGCCCGGAAACAGCTGTAGCTTCCGGCAGGTGACCAACGAGCAGGCGCACCGCCTCGCGCGCGAGAAGGGCGTGTCGCGGCCGCTGTACGCGTTCGTCCGAGCACTGGTGACGCCCTTCCTGCGGATCTGGTTCCGCATGCACGTGTCGGCGGCGGAGCACATCCCGGAGAAGGGTGCGGCCATCGTCGCCCCCAACCACAAGAGCTTCTGGGACTCGTTCTTCATCGCCGTCTGCACGCGGAGGCACGTGCGCTACATGGCCAAGACGGAGTTGATCGAGGCGCGCTACGGCCGCCTGCTGGTGCGTCTGGGCGCCTTTCCCGTGCGCCGCGGCAGCTCCGATGCCGACGCGCTCGAGACGGCCCGGGTGATCCTCGAGCAGGGCGGGCTGCTCGCCCTGTTCCCAGAGGGCACCCGGGTGCGCGACCCCGAGGAGCTCGGTAACCCCAAGCGCGGCGCCGGCCGGCTGGCCCTCGAGTGCGGCGCGCCGCTGATACCCACGGCGATCACCGGCACCGAGGAGCTTTTCCTGGGCCCGTTCCCAAAGCCGCGCCGCGTGCAGGTGGCGTTCGCCGAGCCGATCGCGGCGTCGGAACTGGCCTCGACGCCGGAGGCGGCGGGCGAGCCGGTGGACGAGCTGCTGTGGCCCGAGGTCGAAGGCGAGTACCGGCGGCTGAGGGCCCGACCGGGAGCGATCGCAGCGGCGCTGGCCGCTCTGGGGATCGGCAGCGGCCTGCTCGTCCAGCGCCGCCGCGCGGCGGCCGCGAAGCGCTCGCGGTTACAATGGCGTCGCTGAACGGCGTTCGGGCCGACTACGTGGGCAGCTTCCCCTCGCGCCGGGCCCGCCGCACCCCCTGTTTCGCCTGCAGCCCGTTGAAGAACAGCAGCAACGTCTCGTTGGGCGGTGCCACGAAGCCGGTCTCCGAGTGGGGCGCGTACAGGGCGCGGTCGTCGCCGGCCTCCAGCCAGCCCGTGTACTGGCGGGCGGTCAGGCCGATCAGCTTCGGCCGGTAGGCGTGGCCGAGCAGGCCGGCGCGGCGCGCGCCCGGGGGGATCACTCCGCGGGCGGCCGTCAGCTCGAGGCCGCTGGCGTCGGAGCCGTGCAGCTCGACCGGGCCGATCGTCGGGTAGCCGTCGGCACCGGCGTGGCCGAGCAGCACGTGGGGCGTGTTGGCAAGTCGCTTGGCCGCTCGCTTCATGCCCACACGCGGACCGGTGCCCTTGCCCGGCGGTGGCTGCGGGTCGGGTGGTGAGACCGGCTCGGGCAGGCCGTAGAGCTCTGGCTGCCCGGCGCAGCGCAGGTCGGGCCACACGGTCAGCCGCTCCACGTGCACCCACACCGGGATGCGCACCATGTAGTACTCGCGCAGCCAGCGATCCCAGAACGCTCCGCTGCGACCCGCCCCGAGGAAGTCCTCAGCGTGGCGGCGCACCAGCGCCCGGTCCTCGGCGGTGGGACCGGTCACGGGCTCCGCCCGGCCCTGCACGAGCACGTACTCCGAGCGCTCGGACCGCCCGTGCTCGCGCGCGTGGTACGCGAGCGCCACCCGCGGCTCGCGCCGGATGCGGTCGAGCTTCTTTGCGAAGCCGAGCGAGGTGGTGAATCCGACCGCGCCGCGCTCGCGGTCGCGCAGCCCCACCGGGGCGACCGCCATGACCACCGTTCCCCGTGCGGGGGTCGCGTAGGCGAGCGCCGCCGTCATGTCCCCGCCGAAGATCTCATCGGTATGGTGGGGCCAGCTGAGGGGCACCCGCCAACGCTATCCGACCCCGGGGCTATGGTGGCCGCCGCGCGCTTGATCGTCGCCCTCTGCGAGGTTCGCTACACCGGTCGCCCTGACCGCCGGCTCCGCGAGGCCCTGCGTCTGCCGATGCTGAAGTGACCCGCCGTCCAGCGCTCCCCAGGCGGGGTGGACGGTCGAGCGAGCCGGAGGAGCGGACCCCGCCCTGGCCTATCATCCGAGAGCCGTGCCACCCGACCTGCAACCCAGGGCAGCGGTCGAGCTCGTGGACGTCGTCAAGGAATTCGGTTCTGAGCGCGTCCTTGACGGGGTTGATCTTGCTGTGCCGGCTGGCGCCATCACGGTGCTGCTCGGTCCCTCGGGGGCCGGAAAGACCGTCACGATCCAGCACATTCTCGGCCTGCTCAAGCCCTCGGCCGGGGTCGTAAAGGTGGACGGCGAGGACCTCGCCGCCATATCGGAGGAGGAGCTCTACGAGGTCCGGCGCGGGATGAGCGTCGTGCTCCAGGGCTCCCTGCCGTTCACCTGCGGCCTCTTCTACTCGCTCAACGTGTACGAGAATGTGGCCTACGGTCTACGCGAGCGGACCCGCTGGTCAGACGAAAGGATCGACCGGGTGACTAAGGAGGCCCTCCGCACAGTGGGTCTCCAAGACCACGCCGACAGGATGCCAGGCGAGCTCTCCGGTGGGATGGCCAAGCGGACGGCGCTCGCGAGGGCGCTCGCCCTCAAGTCGAGCATCGTCATCATCGACGACCTCGACGCCGGGCTCGACAGCGTTCGCCTGAGCTTGCTTTGCGCGGTGATCCGCGACGCGCAGGAGGACACGGATGCCACGGTCCTCGTCACGACCCACGACATGAAGGTGGCCCGTGACCTGGCCGACTTTGTCGCCCTGATCCACGAGGGCCGCATCATCGCTAACGGAGAGGCGGACGCCGTGCTCGGCTCCGATGAGCCGTTCGTCCGCCAGTTCGTCAGTGGCGCGCGCTCCGGTCCCCTCCAGCTGCGCGACACATAGCGGCGTCGTGGCTGCAGCTCTCGCACTCCCGGCGACGACGGACGCCGTGGGCCGTCGTTCCCGAGTCGATCACCGTCGCGGCCAGATCACCCGGCGGCCTTGTCACGCGGCCCGCTTTCCCGCGACTTCCCGGCCGCGGCCCTCGAGCGGTCCGTGTCCCAGCTGATGGGGTAGCCTCAAACATGGGAGTGACCTCCTCCGGGCATCGACCGCCCGGTAATCGTGGGAATCGAGGGCCGCTTCCGGCCGGAAGCTCGGCGTCAATCGCAACCTGCGCGGCCGCAAGGTGCAATGCAGAGTGACGGCGTACAACGCCGCCGGGGCGACCACCGCGCTCAGCCGGCCGTTGCGCATCCGCTGAATCTCACGTTCGTCAACCACGCCCACGACTGCACGGTCTTGGAGCAGCCCGGGGGGGCCTTACGGGGCCACCCTCGGGGTGGTCGTTCACCCCAAAGCTTCACGCCGCCGCCTGCCCGAGCTGGCGCCGATGTCTCCGCTGCTCCCGGCACTGATCGGAACACATCCGCCCGTCACGACGGCCAGGGACGAACGGCCGGCCGCACTCGATGCACGGCCGCGGCTCGAACTCAACCCGACGCGCCGCGTTGTACCTCTCGCGATAACGCTCGCGCGAGCGGCGTGTCGCCTCGTAATGACACACCACACACCACGACGACAAACCGTCGCGCATCTTCGAATTCGCCGGGAAGTCGCCCGTCGGCTTCGCCTCAGCGCAATGCCGACACGTCTTCAACGGATCCTCACGGGGTTTTTCACCCACAGCATGAAATTAGTTTCGCGATGGGGTACAGCGGGGTGATCGGGTCGGGGTTGCTGGAGCCAAGAATCCCCCGGGCGGGTGTAGGTGCCTGGGCCCGCCGCCAGCGGGAGCAGCATCCGTGACGGCGGGCGCGGGCTACGACGCTCGGGTTGGAGCGAAGCCTTGTCTCGTTTCACTTCCCGCCGCGCTTGTTTTGCGGCAGATTTCCGGTCGATTGGCCTGCCTTTGACGGTCTGGCTGATTCGCTGGCGTCCGCGAGGTACTGCGTCAGCTTCGCCGACACACCTCCGCCGGGGATCGTCGCGACCCTCGGCTTGGCACCATCGGAGGCGGGGTTTGTCTTGCCCGCCCGTGTCTTCGGTGCAGTGAGCGACGGTCCCGCCGTGCGCTTCGACGTGGGCTTGGCGTACGGCCAGGTTAGGCCACCTCCTGCTGTTCGCGTTCGCGGCGCAGCGTGGTTACCTGTGCCTGCTCGGTGCGTGCGTGGTCGCGCCTCGTCATGTGCGGCGTGGGGCTGGTGATCTCCTGGCCCAAGACACGCCGGAGGTCGCGGACCACGGTCGACAGCTCATGGCCACCGGGCGCGTTGTCGGCAGGGCTGGTGTGCATCGCGATCAGGTAGCTGCTCACCTTGGACTGCAGCTGGCCCCAGCGCTGGTGGTCTGCAAGCAGCGCCTCGGCATGGGCGCGCATGTCCTTCACCACCTTGTCGCACTCCGGTCGTAGCTCGGTCAGTAGTCGGTCGCCGTTCTGCTCGATGAAAGTGCTTGGCCTTGTCGAGGCGAGCGGTCGCACGCTTGGGGTCCGCGCCGAGGTCGTGGGCCTCGCGGACGTCGTCGCGGGCGGTCTCGATCGCGGTCTCGGCCACCAAGGTTCTGCTCGGCGTCGTGTTCGGCTCGGCGGGCGTCCGCGATCCGCTGCTCGAGCTGGTCGAGCTCGGCGTGGGCTGTGCTTGTGCTCTTTCGCGGCATCGCCCATCCAGGGGCTAAGGCTTCGGTTGAGCGCGTCGCGGTAGTTCTCCGCGAACTGTTGCTCGGCCTCGGCCGGGGTGGCCGGCGGGCGCGGCTCGGGCGCGGCCGGCTTGTCGCCCTGCTCGAGCGCGTCCGCCAGGTCGTCCCTTCCACTCTTGCGCAGCCGGCCGGCAAGTTCGCGGCGCTCAAGTCGTGGCCCGCCTCGCGCAACGCCGCGGCAAGGTCGCTCATGCTGATACCTCCTCGGGATCTGACAGCGTGCGCAGCCATGAGGCCACGGCGGACTCGAGCTCGTCCGGGGCGTGGCGCTCGTACGTGGTGAACCGCCCGCCGCAGCGTTCACATTCGCGCCGTCGCCGCCCCTTGGGGTGAGGGCCGGCTATCGACCACGCGCGTGTTGATCGCGTTGCACGCTGGGCACCTCATACGGCGAGTATCCCAGATATGCCCGGTCGACCCGCTGTTTATGCGCCGCTGACTACTAGATGTAGTGGTTCGCTGCAACCGGAGCGGCGGGGGCGTCAGGCGGAGGTGGCACAGAACGTGCCCGTGCCCGTGACCCCGTCGGGGCGGATGAAGCCCTGGACACCGAAGAACGCCCCGTACACGTGCTCGCACAGCCTCCGCTGGACAGCGAGCTGTGCTGGCCTGAAGGCCGTGAAGAGCCCGCCCTCCTTGTCGCAGTAGAGGTCGAGCAGGTCAATAGACACGAGGAAGGTGCCGCCTTGCGCCTCGCAGACCGCCTGAAACGGGCGCGACTTGGTCACCGGAAGCGTGGCGCTGGCCGAGCTGGCAAGCGCGAGCGTGACGAGCACGGACGCCAGCATCGCGGCGAAGACCCTGAACCTCACGCACGCGACCCTCTCACGTCGACCGCGGAACCGCAAGGCTGCACCCCTCCACGCAGGCCTTGCCTCGGTTGGTCGTTCAGCCCCCATCCGGTGGGTTCGAGGACAACGGCTGGCTCGAGGCGCACTGCTGCCCCGTCAAGGCGGACAGCAGTGGCCAAAATCCAGCGGGACTAAGGAATCCGTTTGGTCTCAGCGAAGGGTCTCAAGCGTGTACCCCCCGCTCGCGTGAGCGTTGGGGGCTCTGGGAATTCACCGGGACCTTTTGGTGAGCGGCTGTCGAACCGCTGCTACGGCTATGGCACGTGTGCTGAACTGGCGCGGGCCGCCGTCGGTGCCGAGACGACCCTCACACGTGGTGAAGGAGCCCGCCGGACCTCGATGCCCAGCCAAGCGCGCCGACCGCGCGGGCTCAGAGTGGTTCTCAGTCAGCGGCGGCTCCCGTGTCGACGGGGCGGCGGATCTCGCGGCCGCGTAGGCAGCCGCAGCGGTATGTCTCAACGGCGTACCGGACTCCGGCGATGGTGCGGTCGCGTACCGCCTCGCGGCGCCCGGCGAGCGAGCTCCCGCAGCGCCGGCACTCGAGCGGGTCGTGTGGCCGTCGCCAGGGCCGAGAGCTTGTCCGACCTTCGAACGGGGTAGCGTCTAGCGCGATCCTTTGCAGGGGGTCGGTCCTTTCTCCGGGCGTGGAACACCCGGGTTGTTTGCGGAACGGTTGGCGCGGGGCGCTCGAGAGGGCGGCCTTCGTCGTTCAGGGGGAGGCGTCCGCGGAGGCGATTACCGTCGCCACGATGCGCTTGATCGTCGCCCGCTGCGAGGTCGTCTACTCGGGTCGCCTGAGCACTCGGCTGCCCGAGGCGCTGCGCCTTCTGATGGTCAAGTCGGACGGCACGTTCATGGTCTGGTCCGACAGTGGCGGCTCTAAAGTCAAGCCGCAGAACTGGATGACCCCGCCGGCCGTGATCGAGGAGGAGCCGGGCCGGATGATGGTGCGCAAGAAGGCGGGCGCGACCGAGGACCGGCTCGAGATCCGCATCGCCGAGGTGATCTCGGACGTGACCCACGACATGGGCGAGGCGGCCGCGCTCGAGAAGGAGGGCGTCGAGCGCGAGCTGCAGGAGCTGCTGGCGGACGCTCCCCCCGAGGGCCTGCGCCTGGTGCGGCGTGAGTGGCCGACGGACATCGGCCCGGTCGACCTGATGTGCCGCGACGATGACGACGGCTTCGTCGCCGTCGAGATCAAGCGCGTCGGCACGATCGAGGCCGTGGAGCAGCTCACGCGCTACCTCGAGCGCATCTGCGAAGAGCCTGGGCTGGCCCGCTGCCGTGGCGTGCTCGCCGCCGAGGCGATCAAGCCGCAGGCGCGCGTGCTGGCCGAGGCGCGCGGAATCGCCTGCGTAGAGGTCGACCCGGCCGTGCTGCGCGGCGAGCGCGAGCCGGATCTGACGCTGTTCGCCTAGGCGGGCCGCCCGTAGCGGGCGACCACCCGGTCGTAGTTCAGTCGCAGCAGCTCGATCACATCGCGGACGTCAGCGTCACTTTCGATGCTGCGCGCGCCGAACCCTGGCTTGCCCGGGAACACGGGGTGGTAGTCGACACGGCCCTGCTCGAAGAGCTCCTGCCAGACCTGCTTCGGGAAGCCGAAGTGTGCGACGCGGTCACCGTGGAGATGGCCGATCTCCCGCCCGCCCACCGTAAAGGCGAACTCACCCCGGCGCCCAGGGCCCGCACCGACGCCGGGCCAGGAGGTGACCTCTTCCGTGATCTGCTTGCTCGCCGTCTGTGTGATACTCATACAAGCAAGGTACAAGTTCAAGTGAACTTGAAGTCAAATGAGCTGCTCACGATCAGCGAGGTCGCCCGGCGCAGCGGGGTGGCGTCCTCGGCATTGCGCTTCTACGAGGAGCGCGGATTGATCGCCTCGGAGCGGGCGGGGTCGGGCCACCGGCGCTACCAGCGGCCGGTGCTCCGCCGGATCGCCTTCATCGTCTTCGCCCAGCGGATCGGGCTGACGCTCGAGGAGATCGGCGCCGAGCTGGACAAGCTCCCTCCCGACCGCGCGCCGACCCGCCGCGACTGGTCGCGCCTCTCGAGCAAGTGGACGACACGAATCGATCAGCGTATCGCCGAGCTGGAGCGCCTGAAGGCCGGCCTCACCGAGTGCATCGGGTGCGGCTGCCTGTCGCTGGAGCGCTGCCGGCTCGCCAATCCGCACGACCGTGCGGCTGAGCTCGGCCCCGGCCCGCGCTACTGGATCGCCGACCGCCCCTAGTAGCCGAGCGCGGGCGGCTCGATGCTCTGCGCGCGCATCCCCTGCTCCACGCACTCGATCACCGTCTCGACCACTTTCACGCGCGCGTACTTCTTGTCCTCGGCCTCGACCGGGTGCCAGGGCGCCGCATCGTGATCCGTCCGTTCGAGCATTTCCTCGACCGCCTCCAGGTACTGCGGTCGCTTGCGCCGGTTCTCCCAGTCGTCGGGCGTCAGCTTCCACGACTTCAGCGGGTTGTCGCGCCGCTCCTCGAAGCGCCTCAGCTGCTCCGCTTCTGACAGGTGCATGAACAACTTGATCAGGACCATGCCCTCCGCGTGAAGCGTGCGCTCGAGCTCCACGAGCTCGCCGTAGGCGCGCTGCCACTGCTCGGGTGTCGCGAAGCTCTCGACACGCTCGACCAGCACGCGCCCGTACCACGAGCGGTCGAACACGGACATACCGCCCCACCCCGGCAACCGCGGCCAGAAGCGCCACAGATAGTGATGGCGCTGCTCGTCCGGTGTCGGGGCCGCGAACTGCGCCACGCGCACGTGCCGCATGTCCAGCGGAGCCGCCAACCGCTTGATCGCCCCGCCCTTGCCGGAGGCGTCCCAGCCCTCGAACAGGACGAGCACCGGTGGCCCCAGGCCGTACCCGGGAAGCTTTCCGCCGAGCGCCAGCCGTAGCGCCTCGAGCCGCTTCCAACCGGCCTTGAGCCGATCGGCCTCCTCCTCCCTCGACAGCTTCAGAGACAGGTCGAGCTGCTCCAGGCGCCCCATCAGCGCAGCGCCGCGTACTCGTCCAGCGACTGCTCGACCTCACCCGGCGAGACGTCCGGCGACACGTAGTAGATGGCGCGGTCGACGCCCGCCCAGGCCAGCCGTTCCACCGCCCGCCGCTCCGGCTTGACGCCGAAAAAGGAGACGGGCACGGGGCCGGGCGGCCCGTTCGCGCAGCTCGTCGATGCGCTCCTTGAGCGACTCCACGCTCTCCATGCGGTTGGGGTACCACTCGTCGCCGTAGCGAAGCACCCGGTCCAGGACCTTCGGGCCGTTGCCGCCCACCACGACCGGCGGATGTGGCTGCTGCACCGGTTTGGGCCAGCACCAGATCGGGTCGAAGTCGACGAACTCACCGTGGTACTCGGCCTCGTCCTGCGTCCAGATCTCCTTGATCGCCTCCACGCGCTCGCGCATGAGCCTGAAGCGGCGGGTAGGGTCGGTGCCGTGGTTGCGCATCTCCTCGAGGTTCCAGCCCGCGCCGACTCCGAACTGGAAGCGGCCGCCCGAGAGCCGGTCCAGCGAGGCGGTCACCTTGGCCAGCACGATCGGGGCGTGCTCGGTCACGAGGCAGACCCCCGTGCCGACCTTAATCCGCTCCGTGGCCGCGGCGGCGAATGAGAGTGCAACGAAGGTGTCGTAGCTGTGGCTGTACTCGCGCGGGAGCTCGCCGCCGCCGGGGTACGGCGTATCCCGGCTCACCGGGATGTGCGTGTGCTCTGTGAACCAGACCGACTCGAAGTCGCGCTCCTCGGCCAGCCGGGCGATCTCGGCCGGCTGGATCGAGTAGTCCGTAGGGAAGAGCGCTACGCCGTGGTCCACCGGATCGGCAGGCTATCGAGGCCATAGATCCCGTGGACGGAGCCGAGCTCGGGCTCGCCGTCGAACGCCAGCCCCGGCATGCGCGCCGGCAGGAAGGTGAGAGCCTCCTGCAGCTCCGCCCGCGCCAGGTTGGCGCCCAGGCAGTAGTGGATCCCGGCGCCGAAGGTGAGTGGCTTGGCGGCGCCGCGATCGGCCGTGATGTCGAAGGCGCCGGCGTCGCCGTCCACGCCGTCGCGGTTGCCCGTGAAAGCGCAGACCATCACGATGGTGCCCTCCGGGAAGGTCACGTCGCGGTACTCGACCTCCTCGTGCAGCAGGCGGGCTGTGAACGGCGTGATCGGCTCGAAGCGCACCAGCTCCTCGACCGCGGCGTGTGCAAGCTCCGGCGTCTCGGCGAGCAGGCGCCACTGCTCCGGGTTCGCGGCGAACAGCCGCAGCGCGTGAGCGAGCTGCGACTGTGTCGTGTCGACGCCGCCGACGAGCACGTTCAGCACCAGGTTCATGCACTCGACGTCGGAGAGCCGGTCGGGTGGGTGGGCTGGATTCACTGCGGCGATCAGGGTCGAGATCAGGTCGTCGCTCGGGTCGTGCTTGCGCCGCTCGATCAGGGCACCGGCCCACTCGTAGAACTCCTCGCAGGCGCGCTCGATCGCGTCGCGCTCGTGCAGCAGGCTGGGACCGTCGAACTGGCGCTGGATCAGGTTCGACCACTCGTGCAGCTTTGGCGCGTCCTCGAGCGGAGCGCCCATCACCGTGGCGATCGTCAGGGACGGGTAGGGCTTGGCGAACGCGTCGACGAACTCGCAGCGCTCCGATTGCGCGAGCGGCTCCCAGAGACGCGCGAGGAAGTCGCGCATCGCCGGACGCCAGCGGTCAGCGGCCCGCGGTGTAAACGCCGGGTTGACCAAATTGCGCAGGCGCCGGTGATCGTCGCCGTTGATGTGCAGGATGTTGCGGCGCATCTGCTCGAGCAGCGGGCCCTCCGGCACCTCGAACATCCCGGCGATCTTCATCCCCGGGAAGGTGGCCGCGCGCGTGCGCAGGAAGAACGCCGCCGACTCCGATCGAGCACGAAGTAGCCAATCGGCGAGGCGGCGAGCCAGCCCGCCCGGCTCAGCTCGTCCATGGCGGCGTGGAAGCGGTCGCCCTTGAGCCCGACGTCGAAGAAGTCGAGCTCGGGCAGCTCCAGCTCGCTGACCTGAGCCATGGTGCGAACCGTAACCGCTTGGGGATTGTCGCCGAGCGCTAGTCTCGAGGTGTGAGCTTCCTCTTCCGCCACAAGAGCGAAATGCCGGATCAGACCGACGCGCTGCCGGGTCGCGACACGCGCCCGTTTGACGTGCCAACGACGCACTTCGTGCTCGGCGCGCCGCTCGAGCCGCCCTTCCCCGACGACACCGAGCGGGTGATCGTCGGCATGGGTTGCTTCTGGGGCGCTGAGCGCGTCTTCTGGCAGGCGCCGGGAGTCTTCACCACCGCTGTGGGCTACGCGGCCGGCTACACGCCGAACCCCACCTACGAGGAGGTGTGCGGCGGGCGCACCGGCCACAACGAGGTGGTGCTGGCGGTATTCCGGCCGGCGGAGATCTCCTTCGACGAGGTGCTCCGCCTGTTCTGGGAGAACCACGACCCGACGCAGGGCATGCGCCAGGGCAACGACGTGGGCACCCAGTACCGGTCCGGCATCTACGTGACCTCGGAGGCGCAGCGTGCGGCCGCCGAGGGATCGCGCGAGCGCTACGCCGAGCGGCTCGGCGGGGCCGGCTACGGCGAGATCACGACCGAGATCCTGGACGCCCCGGAGCTCTACTACGCCGAGGACTACCACCAGCAGTACCTCGCGAAGAACCCGAACGGCTACTGCGGGCTGGGCGGCACGGGCGTGTCGTGCCCGGTCGGCCTAACGGCCTGATGGATGGCATCCGGGGGCTCGCGCCCCCGGGCCCCCGTGGGGCGTCGGCCAGCGGCTAGCGCCCGACCGTCAGCAGCCGGCCCATCAGGCGCAGCCGGTCGTCGGCTTCTTCGGGCCACTCGTCCACGGCGGCGGGCCACCAGCCCCAGTCGTCGTGCTCGTGGTCCGGGACCGGGGCGGCCGCGTCGGGAACCGTGGCCAGGCCGACCAGCATCGCGATCCCGTTGGGCAACCCGAGCAGCGCTTCGACGCTGAGGTGCTCGGGCTCGAGCTGCCACTCCTCATGCAGCTCGCGCGACAGTGTTTGGGCCGGGCTCTCGCCGAGGTCCACCGCCCCACCCGCCCCGAGCGCCCAGCGGTTGGCCCAGGTAGAGACCCAGCTCGCCCGTCGCCCCGCGAGCCAGCGGCCGTCGGCGGTCCGCACCACGCAGAGGGCGGTCAGGCTGTCGCAGGCGTCGCCCTCCACCAGGCGCAGCGCCCATCTGACCGGCTGGAGGTCCAGCACCAGGCGGTCGTCGTCCTCGCGCCAGCCGGCGAGGCGCGTGGCCATCCCGTCGTGCGCGGGCGAGCCGCGCTCGCGCAGGCCTTCGACGGCGGCGTCGGCCTGACGCTCTACCTCGGCTGGAGGCTCGAAGGTCTCCGACAACCAGCGCGCCTCGACCTGCTCCGACTGCCAGGGCCCGCGGGCGAGGATGCCTCGACCGGTGCTCACCAAGAAGAGCCTAGGGCGCGCAGCAGCACGCGGGCGCACACGAAGCCCGCCCTCGCGGCGGGCATGAGCTCCGTCGGGTCGCCCCAGTGCCACTCCACGTACTGCGTTCCCTCGCCGCCTTGAGGAACCACAGGCTCGCCTGCCGTGATGCGGGCCGTCCAGTCGCGCATCACGAGCCGGTGATCTGTCCGCTCCGCCTCGTCGTCGCCGATCGGCCAAAGCGGCTCGACCTCCACCCCAAGCTTCTCCCACCCGACTCGCAGCAGCGCCTCCCGCTCGGCCTCGCCCTGCCGCAGCGAGGCGGCCGGCAGGCCCCACAGCCCGGGCAAGCTTTCGTCGTCGTCCGGCCTGCGCACCAGCAGCACGCCCAAGGTGTCCTCGATGATCAACGAGACGGAGCGCTTGAGCGGCTTCAAGAACGCGGGCTTGCCAGCTCGGCGTCCGGCGCGCGGTCGAGCGCGTCCAGGACTGCCATGAACGCCGCGATCACGCGCGGGTCGAACTGGCTGCCGGCGCAACGCAGCAGCTCGACGCGGGCGGCCTTCGTCCCGATACCGAGGCGGTAGACGCGGTCCGCGGTCATCGCCTCGAATGCGTCCGCTACGGCGATGATCTTCGCCTCGAGCGGGATGTCGGCGTCGGTGAGGCCGGCGGGGTAGCCCTTGCCGTCCGGGCGCTCGTGGTGGGCCATCACCCAGCTGCGCAGGTCCTCGAGGCCGCGCCCGGCCAGCACCTCGCCGCCGATCTCGGGGTGGGTGCGAACCTGCGCCATCTCGCCGGCGCCGAGCGGACCCGGCTTCTGCAAGACGGCGTTGGGCACGCCGATCTTGCCGATGTCGTGGAGCCTGCCGGCCATCTCGATCCGTTCCACGCGCTCGGCCGGCAGTACGAGCTGCTCGGCGATCAGGCCGCAGTAGCGCCCGACGGTGCGCGAGTGGTTGGCCGTGCCCGCGTCGCGGATGTCCAGCGCCTCCGTGAGCGAGAGCAGCGTCGGGAGATGCGAGAAATCGAGTCCGCGCCCGCCGCCCTCGGGAGCGAAGATCGCGGAGATTTCGCGATTGAAGATGATCGAGCGGTTGCGCCCGAGCGCTTTGGCCGCGTACAGGGCCTGGTCGGCCGACTCGATCACGGCGTCCGCCGACCCGCCGTGGTCGGGGAACGTCGCGACCCCGAAGCTGAACGTGAGTGGGACCGGGTCGGAAGCGAACTCGCTCGCGACGGCGGCCCGCATGCGCTCTGCGGCCAGGTGGGCATCATGCTCGGATGTGTTCGGGAGCACCAGCGTGAATTCCTCCCCTCCGGTGCGGGCCGCGGTGTCCCCGACGCGCCGGTGGGTGGCCAGGATGCGCGCCACGCGGACGAGCGCCCGGTCGCCGGCGCGGTGACCGAGCTGGTCGTTCACCCACTTGAAGTGGTCCAGGTCTCCGACCACGACACTCACCTGACGCGCGCCCATGCGTGCCTGTGCCAGTTGCGCGTCGATCTCCTGATCCAGCGCCAAGCGGTTCTTCAGCTGGGTCAGCGCGTCCGTTCGCGCCGCCTCGGCAAGGCCTCGCACGAGCTGGGTCACCCCGCCTCGGACCACGCGCAGGACCACGGCCACGGGGACGATGACGCCCACCAGCGTTACCCAGTTTGGAAGCACGTCCTGCGCCGGGACGGTGTCGAGCAGCACGGCGAGATAGACCGCGCCCATCAACACCAGCTGGAACACGGCCTGCCGGATGGGGAAGAAGTAGGCGGCGTACAGGGCGAGCCAGGCGTACAGCAGCGCACCGGAGGGCACCGAGTGCTCGCCGGAGAGCAGCAGGTTCGCGGAGATCAGCAGGGTGCCGAGCGTCGCCGCGGCGTAGAGCGTCGAGGGGCGGAGCTGGTCCGCGTTGATGTGCAGCGCCAGCGCGATCAGCGCGCAGGCCGCGGGCATACCCAACCGCGCGAGCGTGGGCGCGTCCGTGCCCGGGAGCAGGGCGAGCACGACGAGCAGCAGCGCCAGACCGGCGAAGATGCCGCCGCCGACACGCGCCGCGTAGCGCGTGCTGGGCTCGACTGGAGGAACTCCAGGTGCCTGCGGAGCCTCCTGCTGGGCCACCGGAGGCAGCATCTGGCGAGTGTCGGCGATCCGCCGCCCATCTGTGAGGGCGCTACACGGATGGTGGCCGAATCGCCGAGGCCGGCCGAACGCTGCCGCTACTAGGCGCCGAGCTCGTCGCGCAGCACGCGCAGCTGCTCGCGCAGGACCGCCACTTCGCTCTCGAGGCGCTCGACGCGGGCGGCGAGCCCGTCGGAGGCGAAATCCGGCGGCCGGGCGGCGAAATCCGGCGGGGGGCGCGTGGCAGCGGCGGGCTCGGCGGCGGCGGGCGTTGCGCCCGCGTACTC
>JACCSF010000103.1 GCA_013813135.1 Thermoleophilaceae bacterium
TCGGTTGGTTCTCGGGCTGGCGGCGGGCTGACCCTAGAGTGCCGTGTCGTCCGTCTGGTCTGACCGGGGAAGCTTGAGTCGCCCGCCGCCGCCCGAGGACCTCCGGCGTGACTTGATAGGAGCGTGGCATCGCCCCAAGTGACGGTTGTCCGCCGGAGATCCGCTTCGTCGGTACTCAACCAAACGAAGGGACGGTACAGATGATCGTGATCGGAGCGGACACGCACAAGCGCACACATGCGCTGGCGGCCGTCGACGAGGGGACCGGCCGCGTGCGCGGCCACCGCCAGATCAAGGCCGAGGAGCCGGGTCACCTGGCCGCGGTGCGCTGGGCGCGCGGGCTGGATGAAGAGCGGGTGTGGGCGATCGAGGACTGCCGGCACGTCTCGCGCCGGCTCGAGCAGGCGCTGATCGCCGCCGGCGAGCGCGTCGTCAGGGTGGCGCCGCACAGGATGGGCGCCTCCAGGCGTGGGGAGCGCGAGCCGGGCAAGTCGGATCAGATCGACGCGCTCGCGATCGCCCGCGCCGTCGTCAAGGACGGAGTTGAGCGCTTCCCCGCCGCCCATCTGGACGAGCGGGCGATGGAAATCAGGCTGCTCTCCGATCACCGCAAGGACCTGGTCGCCGAGCGCACCCGGGTCCAGAACCGGCTGCGCTGGCATCTGTTGGCGCTCTGCCCCGAGCTCGAGCAGTCACTCAGGCGCGGCTCGCTCGCCGATCCCCGCCAGCTCGGGCGGATCGACCGCCGCTTGCGCCGGATGCCCAGCGGCGCACGCGTCCGGGTCGCGCGCGAGCAGGTGGCGCAGCTGCGGGTGCTGAGCCGCCAGGCTGATGCGCTCGAACGCGAGTTGCTCGTGCTGGTCAAGGCGCACCGCCCGCAGCTGCTCGCCGAGATCGGCTGCGGTGCGTTGACCGCGGCGCTGCTGATCGGCCGCACCGCCGGCGCGGAGCGATTCCGAAGCGACGCGAGCTTCGCCCGCCAAGCCGGCACCGCACCGATTCCGTGCTCCTCAGGGCAACGCGACCGCCACCGGCTTGACCGCGGCGGCGACCGCCAGCTCAACCACGCGCTGCACATCATCGCCATCACCCGCGCCCGCCACGACCCGGCCACCAAGGCCTACCTGGCACGCAAGGAAGCCGAAGGGAAAACCAAGAAGGGAGCGCTCCGCTGCCTCAAGCGCCACCTCGCACGCCGCTTCCACCGCCTGCTCTCGCTCGCGGCCCAGACCCCACACAGCGTCGCTGAGGTCCCCGCCCGACCGCAACGAGACGCCACCACGAACACCGGCGCCGCCCCGACCCCGATGCCCTGCCTGACCTAAACAGAATCCCGCTCCGCGCGAACATCCATTGACATAGGAGCGAGGATCCCATGCAAGCGGACGCTCTGCCGTGCGGTGCCGTCGCCGGAGGC
Organism: Thermoleophilaceae bacterium; assembly: GCA_013813135.1. Lineage (GTDB taxonomy): Bacteria > Actinomycetota > Thermoleophilia > Solirubrobacterales > Thermoleophilaceae > JACVRW01. The sequence continues at coordinate 1,418 of JACCSF010000103.1, forward strand.
AGCGGCCGCTGGGCAGCCACGCCGCACGAAGCGCTTCTGGGCGGGACGATCTCGCTGGCGGCGGCTGTAATTCGCTGCAGCGAGCGTTGCAGCGCACGGGCGCTGGTTCCGCTCTACGAAGCGGGTTAGGGCCGAATTGCCTGCGGTCTACGGAACCGAAGGTCACAGGTTCGAATCCTGTCGGGCGCGCTGAGTCTTAGGGCGCAAAGCCACGGGGCGGTTACTTGTACGACCCGAATGTCCTCAGGGAACGACCGGTGCCCGCCGAAGCGGGCACCGGTTTATCACGGATACGGTTCGAGCTAGGCGGGGGCGGGCTGCCGCGCCGTGCCTTCGTGCTCGATTTGGGGGATCCAGCCGAGCGACCTCGGCAGCCACCAGTTGCGGTCGCCCAGGAGCTTCATGCTCGCGGGCAGCAGGATGCCGCGGATCACCGTGGCGTCGATCAGGACGGCGAAGGCGAGGCCGACGCCCATCTGCTTAAACATGATGAACGAGAGGCTGCCGAAGATCGCGAACACGGCAACCATCACGACGGCGGCGCTCATTATGACACCGGCGGTGTTCTTGATCGCGTAGGACAGGGCGTCCTCGGTCTTCATGCCGTTGTCGTAGGCCTCGCGCACCCGCGACAGGATGAACACGGCTCGCGTTCCCAGCGCCGCGGGGAGGTCTCGAAGGATCAACTCCTCCGCGCCCGGGCGGGCGACTCCGCTCGTTCGGCTTGACATCTCTTCCCGTTTCTGGTCTGATCGATTTCGTTCGTTTGGACGAATTCTTGCGCGTGAACGCACACATTCGACCAAGGTGCGGCACCCGTGCTGGCTGACGCTCGCCGCTCCGCGATCACCGAGCTGCTCCGCACGACCGGCTCGGTGACCGTCGCCGAGCTCGAGCGCCGCTTCAGCGTTTCGTCGATGACCGCCCGGCGCGATCTGCACGCACTCGAGCAGCAGGGGCTCGCCCGCCGTACTCACGGCGGCGCGGTGCTGCCGTCGATCTCAGGTCACGAGGACTCGTTCGCGTCGCGGATCGAGGTCGGCGTCGAGGCCAAGCAGGCGCTCGCCGCGGCCGCGGCCGCGGCGGTCCACGCCGGCGAGGCCGTCTTCCTTGACGGCTCATCGACCGCCCTGTTTGTGGCACGCGCATTGCTCGACCGGAGGATCGAGCTCACAGTGATCAGCAATTCCCTGCCCGTCATGGAGGCGGTCGCGACCCATCCGGGGTCGAACGTCCAGCTCGTCGGTGTCGGCGGCCAGCTGCGACCGTTGAGCCGCTCGTTCGTCGGGCCGTGCGCGGTCCATACCGTGCTGGGCCACTACGCCGACCGTTGCTTTCTGAGCGTCAAGGGCGTGACTGAGTCCGGCGCGATGACCGACGCCGACGCACTCGAGGCCGAGGTCAAGCGTGCGATGGTGGCGCACGCCGACAACCCGGTGTTGCTGATCGACCACACCAAGCTGAGCGCCCGCGGACTGAGTGCCATCGGGAGCGCCACGGACCTCGCCGGCGTCCTCATTCATGGCGCCGCGAGTCAGCAGATCACCGTGCTGCGCCGTGCGGGCGTGCGCGTGGAGGCGCTGGCGTGAACGACCGGGCCGTGCCGCTGCTCGAGTTGCGCGACGCGAGCAAGAGCTATGGGGCGGTGCGCGCGCTGCGCCACGGAAACATCTCGCTGCGCCCGGGCGAGGTACGCGCGCTCGTCGGCGAGAACGGTGCCGGCAAGTCGACGCTCGTCAAGGTCCTCGGCGGCGTTATCCGCCCCGACGACGGCGACATCCTCGTCGACGGTCAGGAGAAGATCTTCCACAGCCCGGTCGACGCACGCAACGTCGGTGTTGCTGTGATCTACCAGGAGCCGACCTTGTTCCCCGACCTGTCCGTGGCGGAGAACGTGGTGATGGGCCGCCACCCGCTCGGGGCGCTGCGGCGGATCGACCGCGGCGCGATGCAATCCGAAGTCGAGCGGTTGCTCGACCGTCTTGGCGTAGGGCTCTCGGCCGAGCGGCCCGTTCGCGGCCTGTCGATCGCCGACCAGCAAATCGTCGAGATCGCGAAGGCGCTCTCTTTCGACGCGCGCATCCTCATCATGGACGAGCCGACCGCCGCGCTCTCCGGCCCCGAGGTCGAGCGGTTGTTCGGCGTCGTTCGCACCCTGCGCGACCACGGTGCGGCGGTGCTGTTCATCTCGCATCGGCTCGACGAGGTGTTCGCGATCTGTGACACCGTCACGGTGATGCGCGACGGCGCCGTCGTGCACGACGCGCCGATCGACGAGTTGACGCCTGACGAGATGGTCAAGCGAATGGTCGGCCGGGATCTGAGCGCGCTGTTTCCCAAGCAGGAGGCGCAGATCGGCCCGCCCGTGCTCGCTGTTGAGCGGCTGACCCGCGAGGGCGTGTTCTTCGACGTCAGCTTCGAGGTGCGCGCCGGGGAGATCGTGGCGCTCGCCGGCCTCGTCGGCGCCGGCCGCAGCGAGGTGGCGCGCGCGATCTTCGGGATCGACCGTTCCGACGCCGGCCATGTGGAGGTCTCCGGCCAGCGGATCCCCGTCGGCCGGCCGCTCGCCGCGATGCGCGCCGGCATCGCGTTCGTCCCCGAGGACCGCCGCCTGCAGGGGCTCGTGATGGACCTGTCGATCGCCCGCAACGCCACGCTGACCCGCATGCGCGCGCTCACGCGGCTGGGACTGATCCGAGCCGGCGCCGAGAATCGCCTGGCGCGCGAATGGGCCGAGCGTCTGAACCTGAGGTTCCATCGGCTCGAGGACCCGGTTGCCTTCCTCTCCGGGGGCAACCAGCAAAAGGTCGTGCTCGCCAAGTGGCTCGCCACAGAGCCGAAGCTGCTGATCCTGGACGAGCCGACGCGCGGAATCGACGTCGGCACGAAGTCCGAGGTTCACCGCCTGATGAGCGAGCTGGCCGGGAGCGGCGTGGCGGTTCTCATGATCTCCAGCGAGCTGCCCGAGGTGCTTGGGATGGCCGACCGCGTGCTCGTGATGCACGAGGGCCGCGTGACGCAGGAGCTCAACCGCGACGACGCGAACGAGGAGCGCGTGATCCGCGCGGCCACCGGCGTGCAAGCGGCATGAGCGCCGACGCCGCCGTGCCCGGCGAGGGGGCCCGTGCAGGTCGCCTGACCGAGCGGGTGCTGCGCATTCGCGAGCTCGGCATCGTGGCCGCGCTCGCGCTGCTGATCGCGGTGACGGCGATCCTCGAGCCGCGCTTCATCGAAGCGGACTCGCTGCGAAACCTAGCGCTCAACGCCTCGATCCTCGCGATCCTCGCCGTGGGCCAGACGCTCGTGATCATCACGCGCAACGTGGACCTGTCGACCGGGTCCGTGCTCGGGCTCAGCGCGTTCCTGGCCGGCGATCTGCTCTCCGAGCACCCGGGGCTGGCGCTCCCCGTCGTCTTCCTGCTCGGGATTGCGCTGGGCGCCGCGTGCGGGCTGCTCAACGGGATCCTGGTCACCTGGGGGCGGGTCCCCGCGCTCGTCGTGACCCTCGGCACTCTCTACGCGTTCCGCGGGCTGGCGTTCCTGTGGACCGACGGGCGGCAGGTCAACGCCGAGACGCTGCCGGACTCGTTCCTGAACATCGGAAGCGAGTCGATCGCCGGCGTGCCGATCCTCGTGTTGATCGCGGTCGTGATCGTCGTGGTGGTTGGCCAGTGGCTGCGCGACTACCGACCCGGTCGGGAGCTGTACGCGATCGGCTCGAATCCGGAGGGCGCGCGCTTGGCGGGCGTACGCTCGGGCCGTTTGGTGCTCGTCGCGTTCGTGCTGGCGGGCGCCCTCTCGGGCTTGGGTGGGGTGCTGTTCACGGCGCGCTTCGGCACGGTCGACGCAACCGCCGGCGTTGGTTACGAGCTGACCGTGATCGCTGCCGCAGTGGTCGGGGGCGTGGCCATCTTCGGCGGCATTGGGACCGTCTACGGCGCGGCGCTCGGTGCCCTCCTTCTCGGCACCATCACGTCGTCCCTGATCGTTCTGCGGATAGAGGCGTTCTGGCAGCAGGCGGCGATCGGTGCTCTGCTGCTGATCGCGATCGCGCTCGACCGGTTGCTCGCCGTCCGGGTCGAAGCGAGGCTCCGACGAAGGAGCGCACGCCGTGCGAGCTGAGGCGGCAACGCCGCAGACCGCGTCGTCCGCGGCCCCCGGGCCCGGGCGCCACTGGCGCGCTGCGCTCGGACGGTGGGAGACCTTGCTCGTGGGTCTGCTCGTGGTGACAGCGATCGCCGGCCAGGCGATCTCGCCCGAGTTTCTGACCGCCGACTCGTTCACCACCGGCTCGCTCGACCTGTCGGAGATCGCGCTGATGGCCTTGCCGCTGGCGATGGTGATCATCGCGGCCGAGATCGACCTCTCGGTCGCCTCGGTGCTGGCGCTCTCGAGCGCGCTCATGGGCTACCTGTGGAACCACGGTCAGCCGGTCGAGACGATCATCCCGATCTGCATCGTCGTGGGTGCGCTGTGCGGGGCTTCCAACGGCCTGCTGGTCACACGCTTCGGCCTCCCGTCGCTGGCGGTCACGATCGGCACCCTCGCGCTGTTCCGCGGCCTGGCCTTCGTGGTGATCGGGGACGAGTCGGTGACCGACTTCCCGACCACCTGGACCGACCGCGCCTTCGGCAACTTCGCGGGCACCTTCATCCCGAACTCGATCGTGCTGTTCGCCCTGCTCGCCGTGGCCTTCGCCGTGGCGTTGCACGCCACGCGGTTCGGCCGCTCGATCTACGCGATCGGCGCCAACGAGGAGGCGGCGTACTTCTCTGGTTTGCGTGTCAAGCGCATCAAGCTCATCCTGTTCACGCTGTCGGGCGCGGTGGCCGCGCTCGCCGGGGTCGTCATCTCGCTGCGCAACTCGACTGCGGCTGCGAACGTCGGCCAGGGTTTCGAGCTCACGGTCGTCACCGCGGTGTTGCTGGGCGGCATATCCATCTTCGGCGGCCGCGGGACGATCGCGGGCGTCATCCTCGCGTTGTTTCTGCTCGGCGGCATCCAGAAGGCGCTGCTGCTGAGCGAGTCCATCTCGTCGTACTGGGTCCAGATCGTCACCGGGGCGCTGCTGGTCGGCTCCGTTCTGGGCCCCAATGTCGCAAGTCGCGTCGCCGATGCCCGGCGACGACGATCACATCCACTCCTGGAGGAGGGTCCATGAAGTCAGCACGTCCGCACACCTTGCGTGTGTTTCTCGTCGCGCTCGCCCTGTTCGCGGCGCTCGCATTCGCCGCCTGTGGCGACACAAAGGATGATGAAGAGGCCTCGGACAACGGGTCGACGGCAGCGCAGGAGGGCACCGCCGATCCGAAAGCCGAGATCAAGAAGGGGATCAAGACGGTCTCCATTCCGAAGCAGCTCGGCAACCCCTACGAGGAGTTCGAGCACTCAGGCGTCGACGAGGCGCTCGAGGAGCTCGGCGGCTCCAACCGGATCTCGGGTCCCACCGACGCCGGCGCGTCGACCCAGATCCCGATCATCAACGCCGCCGTACAGCAGGACGTGGACGCGATCATCATCGCCGGCAACGATCCGGACGCCGTCGCCCCGGCCCTCAAGCAGGCGGCGCAGCGCGGCGTAAAGGTCGTCGGGATGGACTCCGACGTCGCGCCGGACGCGCGCAGCGTGTTCGTCAACCAGGTGACGACGCAGCTGGTCGGCGAGAATCAGGTCGAGTCAATCGGCAAGCAGATCGACTACAAGGGCGAGATTGCCATCCTGTCGGCGACGGCGAACGCGACTAACCAGAACGCGTGGATCGACGTCATGAAGCAGACGCTGAAGAAGCCCAAGTACAAGGACATGAAGCTCGTCAAGACCGCCTACGGCGACGACGACGACCAGAAGTCCTTCCAGGAGACCCAGGGCCTGATCCAGGCTTATCCGAACCTCAAGGGGATCATCTCCCCGACTACGGTGGGCGTCGCGGCGGCCGCCCGGTACCTGTCAACCTCGCCGCAGAAAGGCAAGATCAAGCTGACCGGACTCGGCTTCCCGAACCAGATGCGCAAGTTCGTGAAGGACGGAACGGTCGATGAGTTCCAGCTGTGGGTGCCCAAGGACGTCGGCTATCTCGCCGGCCAGGCGGCCGCGGCGCTCGTGTCCGGCCGCATCACCGGCAAGGAGGGCGAGAAGTTCGAGGCCGGCCGGCTGGGCGAGTACACGATCGGCGCCAACGGCGAGATCGTGCTCGGCCCGCTGACCACCTTCGATGCGGACAACATCGACGACTTCGATTTCTAATCGATGACCGTCACCGGACCCGAGATCCACGGGACCGGCTCGGCGCCCCGATCCGCGCCGCGAGCGCGGGTCGGGGTGTTCGGGATCGGGCTCGAGGCCTATTGGCCCCAGTTCGACGGCCTGCGGGAGCGCATCGAGGGCTACCAGCAGCGCGTCGAGCAGCGGGTCGCCGGTCTCGGGGCTGACGTCGTGTCGGCGGGCCTGGTCGATACGGCGCACAAGGCGCGCGAGGCGGGCGACAGGTTCGCCGCGGCGCAGGTCGACCTGGTGCTGTGCCACGCCGTCACCTACGCCACCTCGAGCCAGGTGCTGCCCGCGCTACAGGGCGCAAAGGCGCCGGCGGTGCTCCTGGCCCTCCAGCCGAGTCCCAGTCTTCCATACCCCCAAACCGACACCGGCGAGTGGCTTGCGAACTGCGCCGCCTGCTGTGTGCCGGAGATCGCGGGCGCGTGTACCCGAGCAGGGATCGCTTACGACACCGTCGCCGGAACGATCGATGACGACGAGCGCGCCTGGCGCCAGATCACCGCCTGGATCCGCGCCGCGGGCGTATCGCGCGGACTGCGGAGCGCGCGGATCGGCTTCCTCGGCCACACCTATCCCGGCATGCTCGACCTGTACACCGACTTCACCAGCGTCCACGCGCAGATCGGCGCGCACGTGGAGGTGCTCGAGATCGACGACCTGGCCGCCCGCGTGGCTGCCGTGACCGACGAGGAGACAAGCGCGAAGCTCGACGAGATCGAGGCCATGTTCGATTTCGCCGACCCCTCTTCCGACCCCATCGCCGGACCTATCGAGCCCGAGCAGATGGACTGGTCCGCCCGCGTCGCGGTCGGGCTCGACAAGCTGGCCGCCGACTTCGACCTGCAGGCGCTGACCTACTACTACCGGGGCCTCGGCGGCAACGAGGCCGAGCGGCTCGGCGCGGGCGTGATCGTCGGCAACTCGATTCTGACGGCGCGCGGCGTTCCGACCTCCGGCGAGGGCGACCTGAAGACGAACCTCGCCCAACTGATCCTGGACCGGCTGGGGGCGGGCGGCTCGTACACCGAGTTCTATGCGCTCGATTTCGACGAGGACTTCGTGCTGATGGGCCACGACGGCCCGATGCACACGGCGATCGCGGAGGGCCGGCCCACGCTGCGGGCGCTCAAGCTGTACCACGGCAAGCGCGGCGCGGGCCTGTCGGTCGAGGCTGAGGTCCGCCACGGGCCGATCACGATCGTCGGCTGTACCCAGACGGCGGAAGGCCAGCTCAAGCTGATCGTCGGTGAAGGCGAGTCCGTGCCGGGCGACACCTTCAGGATCGGCAACACGAACTCGCGGCTCGTCTTCGGGCTGAAGCCCGCCGAGTTCTTCGAGCGCTGGTGCGCCGAGGGGCCGACCCACCACGTCGCGCTGGGCGTCGGCCACGTGGCCGCCGAGGTGCGCCGGGTCGCGTCGCTCTTCGACCTCCCCTACGCCGAGGTGGGGTAGTGGAACGGGTCTGCTTTCTGCTTCAGGTGCGCCCGGAGTGCCTCGACGAGTACAAGGCGCGCCACCGCGAAGTCTGGCCCGAGATGCTGGACGCGCTGCGCGCGAGCGGCTGGCGCAACTACTCGCTCTTCCTGCGACCCGACGGCCTGCTGGTGGGCTACCTCGAGACGGACGACTTCCAGAGCGCCCTCGACGGCATGGAGGCGACCGACGTGAACGCGCGCTGGCAGGCGGAGATGGCGTCGTTCTTCGAGCTGCCGGGCGACGAGCGGCCCGACACTGGGCTCGAGGGGCTCGAGGAGATCTTCCACCTTGCCTGAGGCGGCGCCATTCGTGGCAGTCGACCTCGGCGCCGAGTCGGGCCGCGTGGTCGTGGGCCGGCTGCACGGCGGGCGGATCGACCTCGAGGTCGTGCACCGCTTCCCGAACCGACCGGTGCAGCTGCCCGATGGGCTGCGCTGGAACCTGCTGCACCTGTTCACTGAGACGCTCGACGGCCTCTGCCTGGCCCGGGAGCGCGCGGAGATACGCAGCATCGGCATCGACGCCTGGGGGGTCGACTACGCCCTGCTCGACGAGCGCATGCGCGTGCTCGGGCTGCCGTTTCACCACCGCGACGCGCGTACGAGCGGCATGGTCGAGCGCGCCTCCGAGCGCGTGCCGCGCGAGGACCTGTACGCGACCACCGGCATCCAGACGCTGGCGATCAACACGATCTTCCAGCTGCTCGCCGACGAGGGCACCGCGGCGCTCGAACGGGCCGCGCACATCGCGTTCGTGCCCGACCTGATCGCGCTTTGGATAACCGGCGAGCTCGCCAACGAGCGCACGATTGCCTCGACGAGCGGACTGGTCGACGCACGCAGCGGCGAGTGGGCGCACGAGCTGATCGCGCGGCTCGGGCTGCCGGCCGCGCCCTTCGGCGAGCTGGTCGAGCCCGGCACGCTGATCGGC
>JACCSF010000106.1 GCA_013813135.1 Thermoleophilaceae bacterium
AGCGCGTCGCAGTCGCGCCCCGGGCGCCCGTTGCGCGGGCCCGCCAGCGGCGCGCCGATCCCGATCACCACGTCGCTGAGCTTGAGCAGCTCGCGCGCCACGTCCTCCGCCGAGCCGGGCTCGTAGAAGAGCGCGCTCAGCCGGATCGGCGGATCGGGCGCGCGCACCTCCTCCAGCATGGCGAGCTGGAGCGAGCCCTGCACCGGGACGACGCCGCAGTAGTGCATCTAGGCGGGCGCCAGGCTGCCGCGCAGCCGCTCCATCGCTTCGGCGAGACGGTCGTCGGGCACGGTCAGCGAGATGCGGAAGAAGCCCTCGCCGTTGGGGCCGTAGGCGCCACCCGGCGACACCACCACGCCGGACTCCTCGAGCACCAGCTCGCAGTAGGACGCGGAGGTGTGGCCGCTGGGCACGGGCGCCCAGACGTAGATTGTGCCCTTCGGCCGGGTCACGTCCACGCCGATCTCCCCCAGCGCGTCGCAGACCAGGTCGCGCCGGCGCTGGTAGATCGCGCCCATCTCCTCCGGCGGGCCCGCGTCGAGCGCGGCGGCCGCGGCGAGCTGGACCGCCTCGAACATGCCCGAGTCGATGTTGGTCTTCAGGTGCCAGTAGGCGTTCACGGCCTCGGCGTTGCCGACGATCGCCGCGGTGCGCCAGCCGGTCATGTTCCAGCCCTTGGAGAGCGAGAACACCTCCACGCCGACCTCCTTGGCGCCCGGGGTCTCCAGGAACGAAGGAGCGACGTAGCCGTCGAACGTGGTCTCCGTGTAGGAGGCGTCGTGGACGATCAGCACGTCCTGCTCGCGCCCGAACTCCACCGCGCGCTCGAACAGGCCGTCGGGCACGACGGCGCCCGTCGGGTTGTTCGGGTAGTTGAGGTAGAGCAGCCGCGCCCGGCGCGCCACCTCGCCGCCGATCGCGTTCAGGTCGGGGGCGAAGCCGAGCTCCGGGACGAGCGGCATCAGGACCGCCTCGGCCCCCGCCAGCAACGGGCCACCGGTGTAAACCGGGTAGCCGGGGTCGGCCGCCAGCGCGATCGAGTCCGGGTCGAGGAAGGCCATGTTGAGGTTGAAGACACACTCCTTCGCGCCCAGCGCCGGGACGATCTCGGTCTCGGGATCGAGCGCGACGCCAAAGCGGCGCTCGTAGAAGCGCGCGAAGGCCTCGCGCAGCTCGGGCCGGCCGCGGTTCGAGGGATAGCGGTGGGTGCCGGGGTCGGCCGCGCCGGCCGCCAGGGCGTCGATCACGGGCACGGGCGTCGGCGTGTCGGGATCCCCGATGCCGAGCGAGATCACGTCGACGCCGGCGGCCTTCTTCTCGCGCACCTTGCGCTCGAGCTCCGCGAACAGGTAAGGCGGGAGGCGCTCCAGGCGGCTACTCGGTCGCATGCAGCTCCGTCATCAGCTCTTCACTCACCTTTCCTTGGTAGACGGGCCTGGCCCAACCGGTCAGGTCCACGTGCAGATGCTCCCCCACCTGCACCTCCAGCTCGCCCCCGTCGAGCGCGACGGTGACCGGGCTGTCGACGCCGCGCAGGACGGCGGCGACGGCCGCCCCGGTGGCGCCGGTGCCCGACGACATCGTCTCTCCCACCCCGCGCTCGAAGATGCGCGCGCGGATCGCTCCGCCGCCGTTGAGGCGCCAGAACGACACGTTGGTGCGCCGCGGGAAGAGCTCGTGGCGCTCGATCGGCGGACCGTAGCGCTGCAGGTCGAGATCCTCGAGACCCTCCGGCACCTCGATGGCGCACTGCGGGTTGCCCACCTGCACGAACTGGAAGGCGAAGTCACGCTCGGCGGCGGTCAGCGTGCCGGTGCCGTCCTCGGGCCCGGAGGGATAGTCGTCTGGCGAGCGCAGTCGGGCGCGGCCCATGTCGACGGTGCAGGTGTCCGGTCCCGTGATGCGCGGCCGGATCTCGCCCGCTGCCGTGCGGATCGAGAAGGAATCGGAATCGGTCCAGCCGTTGCGCCGCAGGTACATGACCGCCTCGCGCACGCCGTTGCCGGACAGCTCGGCCTCTGAGCCGTCGGGGTTGTAGATGCGCACCTCGGCGACGAAGGCGCGCCCGTCGGTCTCGCGCAGCAGCAGGATGCCGTCCGAGCCCACGCCGGTGTGCGGGGCGCAGATAGCGCGGACCCGCTCAGGGGTGAGCTCGAACGGAAGCTCCCGTTCCTCGACGATGGCGTAGTCGTTGCCGAGCGCCTGCCACTTCTCGAAGCGCACGGCGCGCCACCTTAGCGGTGCCCGCTAGCGGTGGCCTGCGAACTCGATGATCTGCTGGATCCCGGTCGGCCGGTTCGTGTAGCGCATCGTGTACGGCAGCAGGCCCGGAGCGAAGGTGATCCGCTCGCGCGTCGCGTCTGCGCGCCACGCGTTCGGGTCGGCTCCCTGGGCGGCCTCGAGCTCCGCACCGGCCGCCTCCATCGCGGCCCATAGCGCGGCGCGGCAGGCGCTCACGTTGCCGTTGCCGCAGTAGCGGTTCGCGAAGCCGCCCTTGACCGGCTTCCCGAGCAGGGTGCGCAGGTCCTTGCTCAGGTACATGTGCCAGCCGCCGAACTGCCCGCCCGGCGGCAGGTCGAAGCGGCGGTGCAGCGAGTTGTTGAGCTGGTCCGCCAGCGGCTGCCCGAGCACGGGCGTCAGCGCGGCGTCGGCCAGCCGCGGCCAGGCGGTGTCGAGGACGGCCGCCCCGGGATCGTCGATCTTGCCGTCGAGGTCGCGGTCGAGGCGGCTCCCGCCCTGCGCGCGCCAGGCCTCGAGCAGCTCGAGCATGCGCATGCTCCGAGTGCTCGGCGCAGCGCTGCCGCGCAACACCTCCGCCAGGATCGGCACCAACGTGATCGCCCGGACGTCCTGGGTGGCCGCGGCGTTCATGGCGCCGGTGAGCGTGGCCAGCGTGTGCTTCTTGACCTTGCTGGTGTTGCGGTTGAGCAGGGCGACGCGCTGGATGGAGCCGTACGCCCACTGGTCGTCGGCCGCCGGGAAGCCGAGCGCGGGCTTGTTGTTCCAGTTGTTCAGCACGCCGCCGCGCTTGATCGCGTGCGGGTGCGCCTTCGCCGAGAGGAAGCCCTTCCACTCGAAGCCTCCGCGTCCGTCGGTCGGCAGGCCCGAGTCCACGCCGCCGGCCCTGAGGGGCAGCCGGCCGGTGGTGATCTGCGCCACCTCGTCGCTGTCGGCGTAGAAGGTGTTGAACGTCTGCGGCGAGATCGCCGCCGCCTTGATGAAGGCGCGCGCGTTGCGGACCTTGCCGCGTGTGAGCCGCTGGAACAGCAGCAGGTCGACGCCGTCCAGCAGGTAGCTCGAGCGCTTGCGCGAGATCGCCACGCGCGTGCCGTTGACGGTCGCGTAGCCCACCACCGGACCGTGCACCGTGCGGTTGAAGGTCACCGCCTGGTTGTCGATCGTGCCGGCGTTGAAAGGCGTCATCGCAAGGCACTGGCCCTTGTAGAGGTACTTGGTGTCGCTGCCGTCACAGAGCGTTTCGACGTAGTTGTCGACGATGTCCGCCCCCGCCGACGTGAGCGTCCAGACGAAGTCCTCCCGGCGGCCGATCAGAATGTAGCCCGGGAACGGCGCGGAGGTCGCCCCGCGGGCGTTCCAGCCGGGCCCGTGCAGATCCATCTCGAGCGTGAGGCCGGGGTAGAAGTAGCCGATCTGCGGTCCGCCGACGAACAGCGGGTGCCCCGAGCGCGAGCGCTTGCCGGCAACCATCAGCACGTTGCTGGCCTGGCGGCGCAGCTGACGCGCGGCGCTCGCCGCGCCGGCCGTTTCGGCCGTCGGGCCCGGGATCGGCTGGAAGGAGTTGTTGTCGATCACCACGTTGCCGGTGCGGCTGGCGGGCAGCGGGGCGTACGGGAAGCGACCGGGTATCGAGACGGGCGTCTCGGGGTCCTGGCGCTGGCGCAGGTCGTTCCAGACCGAGTACCCGCGGTCGGCTCCGAGCGAGCCCTGCAGCCCGTCGAGCAGCTCGGCGGCCTCCACCTCGGCGCCGCCGCCTTCGCCGAAGAGCTCGCTCTTGACGGCGTTGAGGGCGATCACGTCCCCGCGCTTCCAGGGCTTGTGCGTGGCCTTGATCGACTTGTAGTACGCGTTGATCCCCTTGACGTAGAGATCGATGTCGTGCAGCAGCCGGCGACCCGGCTTGCCGTAGGCCTTGAGCTTCTCGACCTCCTTGTTCACCTCGCGCTCGGTCTGCGCGCTGGGGCTGAAGTTCTTGAGGCCGACGATCAGGTCGATCGCCGTCTGCCCGGGGGCGTCGACGACGGCCACGCGGGCGTTGTAGCGCGCCTGCTCGAGCAGCAGCTCGCGGTCGTGGGCGATCGCCCAGCCGGCGGCCCAGGTCACGTCGTCGTTGGTCTTGCCGTAGATGTGCGGCACGTTGAAGCGGTCGCGGATGATGCGCACGCCCTTGCGCGGGACGCGCTCGCGCTTGAGCGGGCCCTCGCCCTGCGGGCCGAGCTTCTCGGACTTGAAGAAGCGGTTGAGGTCCTTCGAGGTGACCTTGTCAAAGAGGGGGGTCAGCGCGTCGTACATGCGCGCCTGATCGTCGGCTTGCGGGACCGGTGGGACGCCGCCGTACTGCCCCGACGGGATGATGTTGCGCGCCGTGCTCGAGAAGTCGCGCGCTGCGTGGGCGGAAGGCACGACCGCCGCGAAGGCGGCGACGACGGCGGCGGCGGACACGGTCGCGCGAGTCACAGATCCCCTCTCCTCGTGGTGCTACGCGGCCGGTCCTGGCCGCGCGGCCAGTATATGGGCGATCTGATCTGCGGCGTCGCTTGCGCTCTGGCTCGTCAGGTCGATCTCGTGGACTCCGGGGAGGCGACGCAGCCAGCTGAGCTGGCGTTTGGCGTAGTTGCGAGTGCGGCGCTTCATCGACTCGAGGTCGCCTGCGCGGAGCTCCTCGAAGCCGAGCGCGGAGCGTGCCGTGCGCGAGGCGCCGGCGGCGTCGGCTTGCGTGACCTGGTGTGCCGCGCCGGCCGCGACCATCTCGTCCACGCGGGTGTCGATCCGCTCGTACAGCGCCGCGCGCTCCATCGTCAGGCCGCAGAGCAACGTGGGATGACGCAGGCGGGCGGTCCAGAGCCGGGAGCCGTCGCCGGTCGGGGCGGGCTGCTCGCCCATCTCGAGCAGCTCCAGGGCGCGGCCCACGCGGGTGCGGTCGTGGGGGTCGATGGCTTTGGCGGTCGCGGGCGCCCGGGCGGTCAGCTCGGCGTGAAGCTGCTCGGGCCCGTTCTCGTCGAGCCGGGCCTGGATGCGTGGTCGGATCGCGGGGTCGGGTGGAGGGCGCAGCTCGAGGTCGGTCAAAGCGGCCTGGAGGTACAGACCGGTGCCGCCGACGGCGATCGGGCGCCGCTCGGCCGCGAGCGCGGCGTCGATCTCAGAGTGAGCGTGCTCGGCGAACTCGCCGGCGGAGAACGTCTCACGCGGATCGACGAACGAGAGCAGCCGGTGCTCGAGCAGGGCCTGCTCTTCGCGGGTGGCTGCCCCCGTGAGCGTTTCGAGTCCCCGGTAAACCTGGAGCGCGTCGACGGAGATGGCAATGGGGTCCTCGCCGCGCTCGCGCAGCAGCTGGGCGAGGGCGATCGCGACCGCCGTCTTCCCCACCGCGGTGGGGCCGAACAGTGCCACCACGTGCACGGTCGCTAGTAATACAGGGCCGTGCGAGGTCCCACCTTCCGTCCCGTGCGCTCGCTGAGCGCTGTCGCCCTCTGCGCGGCTGTCGCCCTCGCGGGCCTCGGCTGCCAGGAGTCGGGCTTTGACGAGAACAAGGAGACCGTCCGGCCGCTGAAGGTCCAGCACGTGCTCGGCGAGACCAAGGTGCCCGGCCAGGCCGAGGAGCCGCTCACGCTGACGATCGACACCCTGGACGACACGCTGGCCCTTGGCGTTCGGCCGGCCCGAGCCGCGGTGCCGGACGCTCGGCTGCCGGCCTACCTGCGAGGGCAGGGCCGCGTGTCGTTGATGCGGCCGGTTGGCGCCGGCGACCTGGCCGCGGCCGAGGCGGTGCACGCCGACCTGATTCTCGGCAGCTCCAGTCAGGCCGGGCTCTACGAAAAGCTCAGCAGGATCGCCCCCACGGTGATCACCGAGGGCGGCGGCGGACAGTGGAAGCTGAACGTGCGACTGGTCGGCGAAGCGCTCGGGCGAACCAACGCCGCCGAGCAGGTGCTGATCGACTACGACGGCGAGGCGGCCCGGGCGCTCCGGGCGATCCGGGCGGCTGGGGCCGGCTCGGGCGCGGCGAAGCCACGCGTGGCCGTGGTCCGGGTGACCGCGAACGGACTGCGCTATGCGAAGGAGGACTCGTTCGCCGGAACGATCCTGGCCGACGCGGGCGTCAAGCAGGTAACGCGCAACGCACCACGCGCACAGGTCGACGTGATGCTGCTCTCCGAAGGTCCCGGGGCGAGGGCCCACGTGGACGGCCGGTTCGTCCGCGTGGACGACGAGCTCTGGTGGGGTCCGGGCGGCGCCCTGGCGGGACGGGCGGCGCTGGCGCAGCTGCAGCGCGCTGTGGGCGGCTAGGAGCGGCCGGCGCGGGGGCGTCGGGCGTCGGGCGGCGGGCGGGCGGGCGCGGCGCTAGCCCAGCCGGGCCAGCAGGCGCTCTTCGCCGGCGAGCGTCGTGCTCGTAGCCGAGGTCACCTCGACCTCGGTCAGCTCTCCGGGCGCTGCTACGCCGGCGAAGTTGATCGTCTTGTTGTGGCGGGTGCGTCCGCGCAGCTTCGCCGGGTCCGTGCGGGATGGGCCCTCCACTAGCACCTCCATCGTCCGTCCCACGAAGCGCTGCGCACGGTCTGTCGCGTGCCGTTGCACCGCCCCCACGAGCCGGTCCATTCGTTCCCGCTTCACCGGATGCGGCAGCTGGCCCTCCAGTTCGGCGGCGAGCGTCCCACGCCGCGGCGAGAAGACGAACGTGAAGGCGGAGTCGTAGCGGACCTGCTCCACCACCTCCATCGTCTCCTCGAAGTCCGCGTCGGTCTCGCCGGGGAAGCCGACGATGATGTCGGTGGTGACCGCGCAGTCCGGCACCAGGTCGCGGATAGTCGCCACACGATCGAGGTAGCGCTCCTGGTTGTAGGTGCGGCGCATGGCCTTGAGCACGCGCGACGAACCCGACTGCAGCGGCAGGTGGATGTGCTCGCAGACGCTCGCCAGCTCGGCGTGAGCGCGGATCACGTCCTCGCGTATGTCCTTTGGGTGTGGGCTCGTGTAGCGGATGCGCTCCAGTCCGTCGATGGCGTCGACCGAAGAGAGAAGCTCGGCGAAGCTCGTCTTCGCCCCCTTGGGCAGGTCGCGACCGTAGGAGCAGACGTTCTGCCCGAGCAGCGTCACCTCGCGCACGCCGTCCGCGGCCAGGCGCTCGACCTCGGCCAGGATCTCGCCCGACGGGCGCGACACCTCACGACCGCGAGTCGACGGGACGATGCAGTAGGAGCACGCGCAGTTGCAGCCGACCGAGATCTGGACCCACGCCTGGAACTCGCGCTCGCGCTTCATCGGCAGGTGGCCGGTGAAGCCCTCGAACTCGAAGTAGCCCTGCGCGGTGAGACTGTCGCTCGTCAGGAACTCGGCGAGCTTGTGCACCTGGCCGGGGCCGAAGGCCACGTCCACGAACGGGAACAGCTCGAACACCTGCTCCTTCATCGACTGCGACCAGCAGCCGCCGATGCCGATCACGCGCTCGGGGTCCTCGGTCTTGAGGCGTTTGGCCTCACCCAGGTGTCCCACCAGCCGGTTATCGGCCTTCTCGCGGATCGAACAGGTGTTGAACAGGATCAGGTCCGCGCCCTCGCGATCCGGCGCCTCGGCGTACCCGATCGATTCGAGCATGCCCTTCATGCGCTCCGAGTCGTGCTCGTTCATCTGGCACCCGAAGGTGGTCAGGTGGTAGCTCTTCATGCCCGGCCGAGGATAGTGCGGGCGGGGCCGCCGGGGTGCGGCGGGCTGGGCCTGCCGCGCTAACCTGACCGCGCGATGGATTGGTCCGGGGCACTCAAGACACTCGGCTCGGCCGAGGAGATCGAGATCGAGACCCGGCGCGCCGCCGATGCCCCCGTCCACCACACCACCGTCTGGCCGGTCGTCGAGGAGGAAGAGGTCTACGTGCGCTCCCTGCGGGGCGACTCCGGCCGCTGGTACCAGGACATCAGCGCCAACCCCGACGTGGTGGTGCACCTCGACGACGAGGAGATTCCTGTACGAGCGTTCCTCGCGCCGGACGCCCAGTCGGTGGAACGCGCGTCCGACGGGCTACGGAGCCAGTACACGGACTCGCCGCACCTAGACTCGATGCTCCGGGACGAGATTCTTCACACCACGGTCAGGCTCGAGCCGCGCTAGCCACGCGCTCCGCGAGCCGCGGGTAGCGCACCACCAGCCCGTCCTCGTCCAGCTGGAGCTCGGCGGTGAACCCGTCGTCGAGCCCCACGAAGCGGACGTGCCGCTCGTCGATCGGCTCGTAGCGCTGCTCGGAGCGCAGCACCCCCAGGTCCGGCACCGAGACCCACGCCATCACGTGATCGGCCGGCGCGCCGGCCAGGCGGCGGGCCGGCATGAAGTTCGTCAACGGAGAGAAGGCGAGGTCGCAGTCCAGGGCGCCCGCTACGTGCGGCCGCGCTTCACCGTTGACGGTCCAGTTGCCGTCCGCGGCGCGGCGGAGATCGAGCTCGCGCTGCCCGGCCGCGTCGCGCGCGATCACCACGAAGCGCTCGGTGACCCAACCCGAGCCCGTGGTCAGCTCGTAGTCGACCCGGTAGGGATGCGGCTCGGTGCCGAACTGGGTGCCCTTGGCGTGCAGGCGGTCGCCGTCGAGGGTCACCTCGCACGCCTCCGCCAGCCACTCCTCCAGGCCGCGCCAGACCAGCAGCCGCGGACTCACCGCGCGTAGTCGGTGGCGCGGCTCTCGCGGATCACTGTGACCTTGATCTGACCGGGGTACTCGAGCTGCTTCTCGACCTCGCGCGCGATCTCGTGCGAGAGCAGGGCCGCGCGGTCGTCGTCCACCTCTTCCGGCTGCACGATCACGCGGATCTCGCGGCCGGCGTGCATCGCGTACACCTTGTCGACACCGGCGTGCCGTCCGGCGATCGCCTCGAGCTCGTGCAGCCGCTTGACGTAGTGCTCCAGCGACTCGCCGCGCGCACCGGGGCGGGCGCCGGACAGCGAGTCGACGATCTGCACGATCACCGCCTCCACGGTCTGCTGCTCGACCTCGTTGTGGTGCGCCTCCATGGCGTGCGCGACCGCCTCCGACTCCTTGTAGCGCCGCGCCAGCTCGCCGCCGACGAGGGCGTGCGGCCCCTCAGTCTCGTGGGAGACCGCCTTCCCGATGTCGTGCAGGAGGGCGGCGCGGGCTGCCACGCGCGGATCGCCGCCGAGCTCCGCCGCCAGCATCCCCGCCAGTCGCGCGCATTCGATCGAGTGGGCGAGGACGTTCTGGCCGTAGCTCGTGCGGAAGCGCAGCTTGCCGAGTAGCTTCACCAGCTCCGGGTGCACCGAGCCGACGTTCGCCTCGAATACCGCCTGCTCCCCGATCTCGACCACGTGCCGGTCGATCTCGGACTTGGCCTGGTGGAACGCCTCCTCGATACGCGCCGGGTGGATGCGCCCGTCCTGCAGCAGCTTCTCGAGCGTGAGCCGGGCGATCTCGCGACGGACGCCGTCGAAGCCCGACAGCAACACGGCGCCGGGCGTGTCGTCGATGATGAAGTCGATGCCGGTGAGGGTCTCCAACGTGCGGATGTTGCGGCCCTCGCGGCCGATGATGCGGCCCTTCAGCTCGTCGGACTTGAGCTCGACCACGGATACCGTCGTCTCCACCGCGTGGCTCGACGCGACCCGCTGCATCACCGCAGCGAGGATGCTGCGGGAGCGGCGGTCGGCGTCGCGGCGGGTCTCCTCCTCGATCTGGCGGATCAGACGCGCGCTGTCGTGGCGCAGGTCGTCCTCGAGCTCGCGAATCATGATCTGCTTGGCCTGGCCGGCGCTCAGGCCGGCGACTCGCTCGAGCTCGCGCAGGTGGTCGCGCTTGGCGGCCTTGAGCTCCTCGCGGCCGTGGTCGAGGTTGCGCTGGCGGTCGTCGAGCACGCGCTCGCGCTCCGCCACCTCCTGGACCCGCAGATCGATCGATCCCTCCTTGGCGCGCAGGCGCTCCTCGAGCCGGGTCAGCTCTTCGCGCCGGACCCTGAGCTCGTCCTCGAGCTCGTCGGCCCGCCCCGCGGGGATGCCACTGCCGGCGGCCACCTCGGTGCGGTCGGGACCGGACGGCGTGCCGTTGGCCGGCTGCGCGGCCCGCGGGCGCTGCAGCAGTAGCGCCACGGACACGGCGACCGCTGCCGCCACGAGCGCCGCCAACACGATCTCCATTCGGGTGTCTCCCTCTCTCCCGGCGCAGCACGCGCCGGCCTCGTCAGTTTCGAGCGGTTCGGCTCGGCGCCGCGAGACACCAGTACGACCTCCTGAAGCGGAGCG
>JACCSF010000117.1 GCA_013813135.1 Thermoleophilaceae bacterium
GCCGAGCACGAACGCTGGCGTGCGTTCGGTCGCGGCGCGGCCGAACTGGCCTAAGAGCGAGCCGGTGCCGGCGGCGGCTCGGTCGGATCGAGCGGCTCGTCCTCGGCGATGCCCATGCCCTCGTCGAACCCGATCGTCCGGACCGGCCCGGTGTAGCGCTTGTTCATGCCCAACACCCACGCGAGGCTGATTGCGATGAACAGTACGCCCAGCACCAGCGGGGTGAAGTTGGCGGCGTTCCAGTCGAACTGATCGTCCCACCACACCGCCGCCGGGCCGTAGAAGGGCAGACAGAAGTACACCGACGTGATGGCCACCCAGGCCACGGCGATCGGGTTGAGCCACTTGTACTTGTCGCCCAGGGTCCACGACCCGGGCTTGAAGCTCGACCCCGCCCGCCAACGCAGGTAGACCGGGATCACGTAGGCGATGTAGAGCCCGATCACCCCGATCGAGACGACCGCGAAGAAGGCAACCGGAACACCGGCAGCGTTCCCCGACAGCGCGGGCAGCGTCAGGATCAGCGCGAACAGGCAGGACCCGAGCACCGCCGCCACCGGCACCCTGCGCTTGCCGCTGACGCTGCGCCACAGCTTGTTGCCGGGCGTGGCGCGGTCGCGCGAGAACGCGAAGAAAGTCCGCGAGCAGCTCGTGACGCAGGCCATGCCGCAGAAGAACTGGCCGATCGTCGAGATCAGGATGACGGTCTCTGCCCAGCCCTCGCTCATCGCGCTGGTGAAGATGGCGAGCGAGGTGCCGCCCCCATCGTTGACGGCGGTGACGTCCGTGGCGGCGAAGGTGATCGCCAGCAGGACGAACCAGCCGATCAGCGCCGAGAGGGCGACCGACTGCCAGACGCCCTTCGCCGCCGACTCCTCGGCGTCCTTCGTCTCCTCGGCCACGTGGGCGGACGCGTCATAGCCGGTGACCGTGTACATCGTCAGCAGCAGCCCGGTCGGCAGGATGTAGTACCAGTACATGCCCAGCGAGAACCCGGAGTTGTTGATCCGCTCGGTGAACACGAAGTCGGCGCTCTGATGCTTGTCGGGAACGATGATCAGGATGCCGATGATCACCAGTACTCCGACGCAGTGCCAGAACACCGAGATGTTGTTGAACAGCGCGACCAGGTGGGACGAGTAGATGTTGATCAACGCGTGCAGCCCCAGGATCACCACGAAGACGGCGAAGATCTCCTCGAGCGAGACCGCGTCGGCGAAGTTCAGGATGAAGTCGAGACCCCAGAGGTTGAACACGGTCGTCGCGAACTGA
Source organism: Thermoleophilaceae bacterium (assembly GCA_013813135.1). Lineage (GTDB taxonomy): Bacteria > Actinomycetota > Thermoleophilia > Solirubrobacterales > Thermoleophilaceae > JACVRW01. The sequence continues at coordinate 1,273 of JACCSF010000117.1, forward strand.
GCGCAGAACCAGTCGACCGTGGCCACGATGGCGATCAGCCCGAGCAGGTTGAACCAGCCCGTGAACCATGACCAGACTGGGCCGCCGAGCTCGTTGGCCCACCAGTACGGCCCGCCGGCGGTCGGGTAGGCCGAGGCCACTCCGCCATGCTGAAGGCGACGGTCATGATGATCAGGCAGACGATCGGCCATCCCCAGGAGATGGCGACCGGCCCGCCGAGATTCCACGCCTGCGGATATGTCGTGAAGCACCCGGCGAGTACCGAGATGATCGTGAACGAGATCGCGAAGTTCGAGAACCGCGACCAACCACGGTTCAGCTCCTGCTTGTAGCCGAGCTCCGCGAGCCGTTGCTCGTCCCGATCCAGGGTCCCGTCCGCCATGCGCATGTCCTCCTCGTCGACGAGTCCGTCCGGCCCCCAGAGCCAAAAAGGTCTGGCGCCCCGACCTTCTGGCGCGACTGTAAGCCCTTGTGCGGATGGAAGCAAGCGGTTGGGAATCAGCGTGCGAGCGCGCCGATCACCTCCTGCCACCAGGCCCTGGCGGTGTCGTCCGTCTCGCGCGTGAGGCGGCGCCTTGCGTACGCCTGGACCTGTCTGGTCCCGCCCACGGCGAGCGTCCGCCCGGTGATGGCGCAGCGCCCGTCCACCAGCGCGACCAGCGCGCCGCGGCGATCCCGGCGCGTGCGCAGATGCTCGCGCACCGGCACCCCGTCGATCGCCTGTGGATACGCAGCGTCGCCGTCGCGCTCGCCGTCCCAGGGGCGGGAGCTGAACACCGCAGACCCGATGGCGGGGCGGCGCTCCAGGCGCGGTAGCCCGACCGGACCCGTCTCCCAGCGGGCGACCACCTCGTCCATCTGCCTGGCGACCTCGCTGCGTACGACCAGATGCAGCCGGTCGCCCGCCTCGATGCGGGTGGAGCCACGCGGCAGCACGGCCTCCTCGCCGCGCACGATCACCGACAGCAGAGCGTCGCGCGGCAGCCCGAGGTCGCGCACGCGATGCCCCACGAGCGCGTATTCCGGTCCGACCGGGAACTCCACGACCTCCGCGCCGAGGCGGCGGATCGTCCCCGTCTCGACCAGCGGGCGCGGCAGCGCCGGCTCGCTGGTCGTGACACCCAGCCGCCGCGCGATCGGCTCGAAGGTCGTCCCCTGGAGCAGCGTCGAGATCACGACGGCGAAGAAGACGATGTTGAAGTACACCCGCGAGTCGGGCACGCCCTCGATCACGGGAAAGGTGGCCAGCACCACCGGCACCGCCCCGCGAAGTCCGGCCCAGCCGAGCACCGCCCGCTCCACGGTCGAGAAGCGGTCGAACGCGGTGCTGATGAACGTGGCCACCGGGCGGGCCACCAACACGAGCACCAGCGCCAGCGCCATCCCCTCGACGGCCACGTCGCCGAGCTTGCTGGGGAACACCAGCAGGCCGAGCGCGAGGAACAGCGCGATCTGGGCGACCCACGCGAGTCCCTGGTGGAACACCGTGACCGTGCGCTTGGCGGGGATGCGCCCCGAGCCGAGCGCCAGGCCGGCGACATACACGGCCAGGAACCCCGACCCGTGCAGCGTGTCGGCCGCCCCGAAGGCGACGGCCGCGGTGGCCAGGGAGGCGACCGGGTACAACCCCGTCGAGTCGAGCCTCGTCCGCTGCAGCCCTTTGACCGCCAGCCACCCCACCGCGATGCCCGCCGCAGCCCCGATTCCGAGCTCGAGCACGAACAGGATCGCCATGTCGCTCGCGCCGTAGTCCGGCTTCTGGATCCAGTCGATGAAGCCGATCACGAGCAGCACGGCGACCGGGTCGTTGAACCCGGCTTCGCCCTCGAGCGTGCGGGCGAGCTTGCGCCGCAGCGTCGACCCGCGCAGCAAGGCGAAGATCGCCGCGCCGTCGGTGGACGCGATGATCGAGCCGAGCAGCAACCCCTCGAGCGTTTCGAGGTCGAACAGCCAGACGGCCGCCATGCCCGTGATCCCCGCGGTCACGAAGGTGCCGACCACGGCCAGGCCTACCGCCGGGCGCAGGACCGGCCGGATCTCCTCGAAGCCGGCGAGCAGCCCGCCCTCGAACAGAATCAGCGCCAGCGCGACGATCCCGATCGTGCGGGCCAGCTCGTAGTCGTTGAAGTCGATCCAGCCGAGGCCGTCCGACCCGATCGCCATTCCGAGACCGAGGAAGAGCAGCAGGCCGGGCAGGCGGATTCGCTGCGCAAGCAGGGAGGCCGCGATGCCGGCAGCGAGCAAAGCCCCGGCGACGAGGATCAGCTCACCGTCGGTCACCCCACGGGAGGGTATGCGGCCCGCTCTCGACGGCGTACTGTGGCGCCATGCACGAGGAGATCGCGATTCCCGAGCTGACCGAGGTCATCGCTCGGCTGGCCGCGATGCTCGGTCCACGCGAGGGTGGCGTGCGGCGGCTCGAGGGCGGCATCACCAACCGTAACTTCCGGGTGAACTTCGGCGGCGACGACTACGTCGTCCGGCTCCCCGGCAAGGACACCAAGCTGCTCGGGATCGACCGCGAGGCCGAGCGGCTGGCCACGCGGCGGGCGGCCGAGCTCGGGATCGGGCCGAAGGTCGCCGCGATGTTCGAGGAGCCTCCCTGCCTCGTGACCTGCTTCGTCGAGGGGCGCCAGCTGACCTCCGAGGAGCTGCGCGAGCCGGGCCTGCTGGCCGACGTGGCCTACGGGCTGCGGGCGTTCCACGAGTCGGGCCTCGAGCTGCCTACCGACTTTCACGTCTACGACGTGGTCCGCGAGTACGCCGAGGTCGCCCGCTCGCGCGGCGGCGAGCTGCCTGAGGCGTTCAACGCCGCGCTCGAGCGCGCAGGTGAGATCGTGAGCGCGGTTCGCGACCACCCCGAGCACCAGCCCCGGGCGAACCACAACGATCTGCTCGCGGCCAACTTCCTGCGGGCCGGCGAGCAGACCGTGATCGTGGACTGGGAGTACGCCGGCATGGGCGACCCGTTCTTCGACCTCGGCAACTTCGCGGTCAACAACGAGCTGAGCGACGCCGACGAGGAACGCCTGCTCGAGGCCTACTTCTCAGAGCCCGCCGCTCAACGGCGCAAGGCGGCGCTGAAGCTGTTCCGGTTCATGTCCGACTTCCGCGAGGCGATGTGGGGAGTGGTCCAGAGCTCGGTGTCGGAGCTGGACTTCGACTTCCCGGACTACGCCAACAAGCACTTCAAGCGGCTCACCGAGACGGGCGGTGACCCGCGCTTCCGCACCTGGCTCGAGGAGGCCCGTGGCGGTTAGCCGGGAGCTCCCGAGCTCCGCCCGCTGCGTGATCGTGGGCGGGGGCGTCGGGGGCACGTCGATCGCCCACCACCTCGCCCGGCTCGGCTGGGACGACGTGGTGCTGGTCGAGCGCAACCAGCTGACCTCGGGATCCACGTTCCACTCGGCCGGGCTGGTCGGCCAGCTGCGTGGCTCGGTCTCGCTGACGAAGATGATGATGTACTCGGTGGAGCTCTATCGCGAGCTCGGCGAGAACTGCGGCTGGGTCGAGTGCGGCGGCATCCGCCTGGCCTCCAGCGAGGAGCGCATGGAGGAGCTGCGCCGCCAGGCCGGGTGGGCCAAGACGTTCGGGCTGCCGCTCGAGCTGATCTCGGCCGAGGAGGCTCAGCAGCTCTTCCCGCTGATGTCCACCGAGGGGGTGCTCGGCGCGGCCTGGCTGCCGACCGACGGCTACCTCGATCCCTCACAGCTCACGTTCGCGCTCGCCGAGGGCGCCCGGGAGGGCGGCGCCCGCATCTTCACGAGCACGCGCGTGACCGGCATCGACTCCGAGGGCGGGCGGGTGTGCCGCGTGCGCACCGAGCGCGGTGACATCGAGGCCGGCGTTGTCGTGATCGCCGCCGGCATGTTCTCGGCCGAGGTGGGACGCCTGGCTGGCCTGCGCATCCCGGTCCAGCCGATGTCGCACGAGTTCATCGTCACCCAACCGTTCCGCCGGCGCGATCCGGCGAACCCGCTGCCCACGCTGCGCGACCCCGATCTGCTCGTCTACTTCCGGGAGGACGGCGGCGGTCTCGTGATGGGCGGCTACGAGCGGCCCAGTTCGCCCGCGTTCCTGCCCGACGAGCGCGGCTTCGAGAGCATCCCGCCGGACTTCAACGGCCGTTTGCTGGAGGACGACTGGGACCGCTTCGAGGAGATCGTCGTCAACTCGCGGCGGCGCGTGCCCGAGATGGAGAACGTGAAGGTCACCCGGATGGTCAACGGGCCCGAGGGCTTCACGCCGGACAACGAGTTCTGCCTCGGCGAGACCGAGATCGGCGGCCTGTTCGTGGCGGCCGGGTTTTGTGCGCACGGGCTGGCGGGCGCCGGCGGCGTGGGCAAGGTGATGGCCGAGTGGATCGCTCATGGAGAGCCGTCGCTCGACCTCTGGCACATGGACGTCCGCCGCTTCGGCGCCCACTACCGCTCGCCCTCCTACTCGCTCAAGCGGATCCGCGAGACCTACGAGACCTACTACGACATCAAGTACCCGGCCCACGAGCGCGAGGCGGGGCGCCCGCTGCGCGTGTCGCCCGCCAACGCGTGGCACCGCGAGCACGGCGCCGCCTTCGGGGAGAAGTCCGGCTGGGAGCGGGTCAACTGGTACGAGTCGAACGCGGCGGCCGGCGACGAGGGCCTGCGCCCGCGTGGATGGGCAGGGCGCAACTGGTCGCCGGCCATCGGCGCCGAGCACGCCGCCTGTCGCGAGGCGGTCGCGCTGTTCGACGAGAGCTCGTTCGCAAAGCTCGAGATCGCCGGGCCGGGCGCGGCGCAGCTGCTGGAGCGGCTCTGCGACAACCATGTGGCGCGGGAGGTCGGGCGGATCACCTACACCCAGATGCTCAACTCGCGCGGCGGCATCGAATGCGACTTCACGGTCGCCCGGCTGGGCGAGGAGCGCTTCTCGATCGTGACGGGCACGGCGTTCGGCAACCATGACCGGGAGTGGATCCGCCGCCACCTGCCGGACGACGGCTCCGTGCGCGTCCAGGACGTCACCTCCGCCTGGGCCTGCCTCGGGATCTGGGGGCCGCGCTCGCGCGACGTACTCGACGAGCTCACGCCGCAGTCGCTTGCCAACGAGGACTCCCCCTATATGAGCGCGCGCGAGATCACTGTCGGCGACGTGCCCGTGCGCGCCCTGCGGGTGACCTACGTCGGCGAGCTGGGCTGGGAGCTGTACTGCCCCACAGAGTACGGGCTGACGTTGTGGCGGACGCTCTGGGGAGCCGGGCAACCGCATGGGTTGGTGGCCGCGGGCTACCGCGCGATCGACTCGCTGCGCCTGGAGAAGGGCTACCGCGTCTGGGGCGCGGACATCACCCCGGACGAGACCCCGTACGAGGGCGGGCTCGGCTTCTGTGTGAAGCTCGACAAACCGGGCGGATTCGTCGGGCGCGACGCGCTGGTGGAGGCCAAGCAGCGCGGGCCGCGGCTGCAGCTCGCCTGCCTGACGCTCGCGGACCCCCGCTCGGTGGCGCTCGGCAACGAACCGGTGCGCGTCTCGAGAGAGATCGTCGGCCGCATCACGACGGGCGGCTACGGCTACACGGTCGGCCGGTCGATCGCCTATGCCTACCTGCCCCCGGAGCAGGCGCAGCCCGGAACGGAGCTGGGTGTGGAGATCTTCGGCAGCTGGGTCGAGGGGGTGGTCACGGAGGAACCGCTCCACGATCCGCGCTCGGAGCGGGTACGCGGCTAGACGGGAAGGGGTTTCCGCATTACCTTGGACAGGCAACGCTGAATCCTCCGCGAAGCTGGTCCTTCCGCCTCTCATGCCCTCCGAACTCAACCGCCGTGCCGTTTTCGCTGCTGCCGCCGCCTTCCTCGCGGCGCTCGCGGTCGCGTACGGGCTGAGCAGCCCGGGACAGGCCAGTGAGGGCTCCGGCCCGCCCGGATCCCCCGCCGAGCCGCTCGACGTGGCTTCCGGGCTGGCCGGCCAGACCACGCTCGGCCAGGCGGAGGCGCTGCCCAGCCTGGTGCGCCGGCCGAAGCCGCCCGCGCCCAAGGCCTCTCCGGTCAAGGAAGACGTCGCGCCGCCGGCGGAGACTCCGGCCCCCACAGTCGATCCGCAGCCGACCTACGTGGCGCCCACCCCCGCCCCGACTCCCACCCCCACTCCCAGCCCTCCGACGCAGCCGCCGATCGAGTTCGAAGACTCCGGGTGACGCCGATGTACGAGCCGACGTCGACCACCTACAGCGCAGCGCCCGACGAAACGCTCATCGCCGAGGCGATCGAGGCCCTGCCTCCGACCGGCGACCGCCACCATACGATCGTCCACCTCGAGCATCAGACGGTATGCCTGAGCGTGGCGCGCGCACCCGCGAGGGAGGACTGCTGGGTCTGGTTCTCCGCCGCCGCTGCCGAGCGTGCCGAGCTGACGAGCGACCGCCTGCTGCCGCTCGTCTCCGCGGGCAACTTCGACGGCTGGTTCTACGCCGCGCACGACATCGGGGCGGCCGTGCCCCTGTCGGAGTACCGCCGCATCTCGGAGCTCTCGACCGCCCGCTCGCTGGCGCTGCTGCTGGGCGTCGCTCGTGCGCTCGACGACGCGGTCAGCCAGGGCAAGCCGCCCTGCGAGGTCACGCCCGACTCCGTGTTCCTCGATCCACGCTTCGGCGCGATGGTCGGCGACCTCGGGGTGGCGCGCGAGGCGCTCGGCAACCCGGCGGCCGGCGACGATGCCCACGCTGCCTGGGTGGCCCCGGAAGTACTGCGCGGCGAGGACGCCCATCCGCGCTCCGCCGTCTACTCCTTCGGCGCGATCGCCTACACGCTGCTAACCGGGGGCCCGCCCCACGTCGGCAGCCCGCAGCAGATCGCGAACGCGAGCCCGCCGCGCCTGAGCGAGGCCCGGCCCGACCTGCCCGCCACGCTCGACACGATCTTCGCGGTGGCGCTGGCGCCAGATCCGCGCAAGCGCTACGCCACGGCCGCCGAGGCGCGGCACCTGCTGAACCTCGTGATCTACGGCGCGCCGAGCATGCCGGCTCTGGAGGCGTCGCCTCGGTTTCGGCGCAGCTCCGCAGCCCCCAAGACCGCTCCGGCCCCTCAAGTTCCGCGGGTGCAACCCGCGGTGGAGCGGCATCCGCGTACTGGGCGGGCGCTGGTGGCGCTGCTGGTGGCCTCAGCGG
>JACCSF010000119.1 GCA_013813135.1 Thermoleophilaceae bacterium
CGACCTGCCGGGCGGCCCAGGCGCACCCTTCTGGCACATCGTGACCAATCAGCTCTTCGTCAAGGCGCCCCAGATCAATCCGGAGTTGGTGACGTTGCCGGATTCCGGCGCCCTGCCGGCACCCTTCGGCTCCGGCTTCGCCTGGTTCGGCGACGACGTGACGGGTACGTTCTGCGGCCCCGACTACGCGAACCGGGGGCAGGTGGTGCTCCAGGGGACCGCCCCCGACACCAGCGGCTCGGGACCCTCGGGCCTGATCGGGGATCGGACCCCGACCTTCACGTTCACTTCGGACGATGCAGCTGCCACCTTCGAATGCGACCTTGACGACGGGGGCTACGCGGCCTGCTCCTCGCCGTACACGCCGTCGGGCCTGTCGGCCGGTTCACACAGCTTGCTCGTCCGCGCCGTGAGCGCGGTCGGCATCGCGGACCCCACACCGGCGTCGTTCTCGTTCACGATCGCCCAGACGCTCGCCGATCTACCGGCGCCTCAGCTCGGAGAGAACGTGAACGTGGGGGTCGTCGACGGCACCGTGCTGGTCGGCACACGAACCGGCGGGACCGTGCGCTACGTCCGTCTCGAGGAGGCGCGGCAAATCGCGGTGGGCTCGTTCCTCGACACCAAGCGCGGAACCGTCCGGCTCGTCGGCGCCACCGGCTCCGGCTCGAAGACCCAGGCCGGCAACTTCTTCCAAGGGATCTTTCAGGTGCGCCAATCGCGCAAGAAGAGCGCGAAGGGGCTCACCGAGCTGCGCCTGGGAGGCGGGAACTTCGGAAGCTGCCGAGCCAAGGCCCGCGGCTCGGGGAACTCCCGGATCGGCGCGCGGGCCGCGCGCGGGAAGGCCATCCGCAGCCTGCGAGGCGAGGCCAAGGGCAAATTCAGGACGCGTGGCCGCAACGCCTCGGCCACGGTCCGCGGAACCAGCTGGGGCACGATCGACCGTTGCGACGGCACGCTCACGCGAGTCCGCAGCGGAAGGGTCGCGGTGCGCGACTTCCGCCGCAAGCGCACGATCATCCTGCGCGCCGGGCAGACCTACCTCGCCAGGGCGCGCAGCTAGCCGCAAGTTTTCGGCCGTTTGTGGCCCGATCCCAGTTGTGATGCGGGATCGGGCCTTTCGTGGTAGTTTGGTGTAGCCAAAGTTATGGTTTGATGCTGTCCGGGTTGTCGGCTAGCTTGTTGGTATGGCTAAGCGTGGCGGTTCCGTTCATGTAGCCACAATCAAGACGAAGGGGAAAGGTGATCGTGTCTACACCTCCCACCTGTTGCGGCGCTCCTATCGCGATGGAGGGAAGGTGCGTCACGAAAACCTGGGCAACCTCTCCCACCTGCCCCCGCACGCGCTCGAGGCCGTGCGCTTGGCGCTGTCGGGTCGGGTGCTGGTGGACCTCGACGAGAACTTCGAGATTGCCCGCTCGCTGCCCCACGGCCACGTTCAGGCGGTGCTCGGGGTGCTGCGCTCACTCGACCTCGAGCGGCTGATCTCGCGCGAGCGCTGCCGCGAGCGCGACCTGGTCGTTGCGATGATCTGCCAGGCGCTGATCGGCCCCGGGTCAAAGCTGTCTGTGACCAGGCGCCTCTCCCAGTCAACGCTCGCTGAGGAGCTCTGCCTCGGCGAGGTGACAGAGGCAGAGCTGCTCTCGGCGATGGACTGGCTGCTTGCCCGTCAGCCGCGGATCGAGAAGGCGCTCGCCCGCCGCCACCTCGAGCGCGAGGGCGATCAGGCGTTCGTGCTCTACGACCTCTCCTCGAGCTACATGGAGGGGCGCTGCTGCCCGCTTGCCTCGCTTGGCCACTCGCGCGACGGCAAGAAGGGAAAGCTGCAGATCAACTACGGCCTTGCCTGCTCGCCTAAGGGCCGCCCGGTCGCGGTCGAGGTGCACGAGGGAAGGACCCAGGACCAGCAGACGCTGCTCGGCGCGGTCGCCTCGGTCACCAAGCGCTTCGGGATCGAGCGGGTCGTCTTCGTCGGTGACCGCGGCATGATCACCCAGTCCCATGCCGAAACGCTGAAGCAGCAAGGGATCGACTTCGTCAGCGCGCTGAAGGCGCCCCAGATCAAGGCGCTCGTGGAGACGGGTGAGCTGCAGCTCTCGCTCTTTGACGAGCGAAACCTGGCCGAGATCTCATCTGATCGCTACCCGGGCGAGCGGCTCGTGGTCTGCCGCAACCCCACCGTCGCCAAAGAGCGCGCGAGAAAGCGCGAGGACCTGCTTCAGGGCACCGAGACAGAGCTCGCCAAGGTCAAGGCGATGGTCGAGGGCGAGCGCGGGCGCCTCAAGAACGCCGACGCCGGCAAGATCGGCGAGCGCGCCGGGCGGGTCATCAACAAGTACAAGGTCGCCAAGCACTTCGAGCTCCAGATCGCAGACCGCTCCTTCTCCTACGCTCGCAAGAGCGAGCAGATCGCGGCAGAGGCGGCACTCGACGGGCTCTACGTGCTGAGGACCACCTGCGCCGAAGACGAACTCGGCCCGCCCGCGGTGGTGCGCGCCTACAAGCAGCTGAAGGTCGCCGAGCGCGCGTTTCGCACGATGAAGGGGGCGCTCGACATCCGACCGATCCACCACCACCTCGAAGAGCGCGTACGCGCGCACGTCTTCCTCTGCATGCTCGCCTACTACGTCAGCTTCGAGCTACAGGCGCGCCTGACGCCGCTGCTCTTCACAGACCAGAGCCCGATCGCGCCGATCGATCCGGTCGCGCCCGCCGAGCGCTCCGAGACTGCGAAGGCAAAGGCCGGCTCTCACACCACCGAGGACGGGCTGCCCGCCTCGAGCCTCCAAGACCTGCTCGCAGAGCTCGGCACGCTCTGTCGCACCGAGCTGCGCGTCGGCAAGGCCGAGCACACCTTCAAGCGCCTCACCACCCCAACTCCACTGCAGACCAGAGCCTTCGAGCTGCTCGACGTCAAGCCGTAGCCAAAGCCCCACCAGCCGATCCGACAGCAAACCCAGACCCGGTGCGGGCTTCGGGCGCCCCAGCGGCGAAAACTTCCGGCTAGGGCCCAGCAGCCCAGGCCGTGGCGCAGGCGGCCGCGGCTGCGCAGCTACTCGGGAACGCTCGGCTCCGGCGGCTCGAGCACGACGACCGCTCCGGGCGCCGCGGGCCGGCCTCGCTCCAAGATCGCTTCGACCGGCTCGCTCAGCGTGAGACGGTGCGCATCGCCCGCGTCAGGGCGCCGCCCAGCACGTGCTCGCGGTCGCCGAAGACGACCGTCAGCGGCCCCTCGAACGGCTCGCGCTCGAGCACCTCGAACCGATCGCCCGGCGCGATCCCGCGTTCGGCGAGGTAGCGCAGCATGTCCGGATCGGAGTCGGAGACGCGCACGAACACACCGCGGGAGCCCGGCTCCAGCTGAGCGAGGGCGCGCGTGGGCGCCTCGTCGATCTCGCCGTCGGCGGTGGGAATCGGGTCGCCGTGGGGGTCGTGCGTGGGGTTGCCCAGCTTGGCGGCGATCAGTTCGGAGAGCGCGGGCGAGATCGCATGCTCGAGCACCTCGGCCTCCTCGTGCACCCGGTCCCAGGACATGCCGAGCGCTTCCGCGAGGTAGAGCTCGAGCAGCCGGTGGTGACGGAGCACCTCCAGCGCCACGCGCTCGCCCGCGCGGGTGACCTGCACGCCGTGGTAGGGCTCGCGCTCAACCAGGCCCATCGACTCGAGCCGCTTGACCATCGCCGAGGCGGATGCCGGCGACACCTCGAGGCGCTCGGCGAGAGCGGAGGTCGAGACCGGCTCGTCACCGCGCTGCGCCAGCGACCAGATCGCCTTGGCGTAGTCCTGGACGGCGTTGGACACCTCCGAGCGAACGGCCATCAGACGCTCACCATTAGGCCGGTCACGTACATCACCACCAGGCCGACCAGCAACCCGCTCGTGGCCAGCGGGTTGAGCAGCCGGCCGTCGTCGCCGCGGATGGCGGGAGCGATCTGGACGATCACCTGGGCGATCGCCCCCGCGCCGATGCCGAACATCACGGCGGCGACGCTCGGGTGAAAGGCCGAGGCGCCGATCCACGCGCCCAGCACGGCGGGGGCGCCGGCGATCAGGCCGAGCAGGATCAGGGTGCGCAGCCGGGCCGTCCCGGAGCGAGCGACGGGCGCCACGATGGCGAGCCCCTCGGTGGTGTTGTGGAGAGCGAAGCCGACCACGAGCGCGGCGCCCAGCGCGAGCGAGCCAATCGCGTAGGCCGACCCGATGGCGAGGCCCTCGCCGAGGTTGTGAAGCCCGATCCCGATCGCGATCAGGAAGGCGGCGCGCACGCCGAGGCGGCGGCCCTCGCCCGGCGCGGCGCGCTCCCCCTGGCCCTGGCT
>JACCSF010000157.1 GCA_013813135.1 Thermoleophilaceae bacterium
TGGCCGGCGCGGATCAGCTCCGCGATCACGGCGGCCGTGCCGCCCGCGCGGTGCAGGTCCTCGGCCACCCACCGGCCGGATGGGGCGAGGCTTGCGATCGTCGGGGTCCGCGCGGCCACTGCGGTCAGCTCATCCAGGGTCAGCTCGACCCCGGCCTCGTGCGCGATCGCGAGCAGGTGCAGGACGCCGTTGCTCGAGCCCCCGGTGGCGGTGATGCCGGCCATGGCGTTGAGCAGGGCGCGGCGGTCGAGGAAGTTGCCTGCCGTGGGGCCACCACCGGCGAGCGCGACCGCCAGGCGGCCGGCGCGTTCCGCGGCCGCGCCCTTCTCCTTGGCGGCCTCCGCGGGGATCAGGCCGTCGCCGACGGCCGCGATCCCGAGGCAATCGAGGGCGATCGCCATGGTGTTGGCGGTGAAGTGGCCGGCGCACGTCCCGCGCCCGGGGCAGGCGTGGCGCTCCAACTCGTCGAGTTCGTCCCGCGACACGGTGCCTCGCTCGAAGGCCCCGACGGCCTCCCACACGTGCTGGATCGTCACGTCGGCGCCGCGCCAGCGCCCGGCTCGCATTGGCCCGCTGTAGAGCACGACGCCCGGCTTGTCGACGCGCGCGAGCGCCATGAGCGCGGCCGGAACGGTCTTGTCGCAGCCGACGATGCACAGCACGGCATCGAAGTCGTGCGCGTGCACCATCAACTCGATCGAGTCGGCGATCACCTCGCGCGAGATCAGCGACGCGCGCATGCCCGGTGTGCCCTGCGACTGGTTGTCCGACACGGCGATCGTGTTGAACGGCAGCGGCACGCCGCCCGCCGCCTCGACCGCCCGTGCCGCGCTGTCGCTCAGGTCACGGTGGTTGAGGTTGCAGGGCATCGTCCCGGTCCAGGTGGACGCGATGCCCACGATCGGGCCGCCGAGCCGCGCGGGGTCGATGCCCATCGCGCGGAAATGCGCCCGGGCGCCCGCCCGTTCCGGGCTGTCGCGCAGCCCCTCACGTGCCCGTCTGCGCCGCTCGTCGTCCACGGCGCGGGACATTAGCCGCGGACCATCCGGCTTTCTTCTGAGGGCGGGGGAAACTCTCCTGCGGCTACGGCTGGGCCGGGGCGGACCGCCGGGCCCGCCGGGCCCGCCGGGGCCCATCTCGTTCACGGCGGTTCGTATTGAGACGCCTGAGGGCTCAGCGGTCCAACCGCGAGCGCGCCTGCCTGAGACGGCGCTGAGCCGCCGGTCGATTCTCAGCCGCGTTTCATAGCGATGTCCGTAAATGGGTGGCTCGACCACTGGCCGCCGGATCGGCCACTACGGAAGGAGCCACCGAATGAGTGGCAGCAAGAGGACTCGCAGCGCGATTGGCCTGTCCGCCCTCGCGGTGGCGGCGATCGCCGTCACGGGGATCGGAGGCGCCCAGGCAAGCAAGTCGAGCGGCGGCCCGGATCATCTGCCTCAGGGCAGTGAGCCGGTCCACCTCAAGCCGTCCGACTTCACCACGCGAATCGACAACCGCTACTGGCCGATGAGCCCGGGCACCACATGGGTTTACCAGGAGGGGGACACCCAGGGCACAGACCAGAAGGTCGTCATCAAGGTCACGCGGAAGACGAAGAAGATCGCGAACGGGATCAGGGCCCGCGTGGTCCGCGACACGGTCACCGAAAACGGTGTGCCGGTCGAGATCACCGACGACTGGTACGCGCAGGACAAGAGGGGCAACATCTGGTACCTCGGCGAGTACGTCACCAACTACGAGAACGGCAAGGTCGTCGACCACGCCGGTTCCTTCGAAGCCGGCGTTGACGGAGCCCAGCCCGGGATCGCGATGCCCGCGAACCCGAAGCCGGGGCTGTCATATCGCCAGGAGTACTACAAGGGCGAAGCCGAGGACAAGGCCGCCGTCATCACCGTCGGCGAGGAGCAGGTTGAGGTGCCGTTCGGCTACTTCAACAAGGGCATCCTGATGACCCGTGACCTGGTGCCCACAGAGCCGAAGGTCCAGGAGCTGAAGTTCTACGCCCCCGGCGTCGGCCCACTGCTGAGCATGCACACCGACGGCCCCGGCGGTCGCGCGGCGCTGGTCAGCTACACCCCCGGCAGTTAGCACGGGAAACCGGCCTCGCAACGCGAGAGCACAATGCGCTGAAGACGGGCGGCCCCTGCCAGTCGGCGGGGCCGCCTACTCCAGACTGCGCAGGAAGGGCCCGAGTTCCTCGGCAACGACCTTCTCATCAGGCGGCCAGGCTGTTTCGGTCGTCGCCTCGGACTGCATTCGACCGTCCTCCATGCGAGCGGTGAGGTAGAGCGGCGCGGCGCCGGTGTGAAGCACACCCCGGATCACCGGCCTCAGCGGCTCCGGCTTCGGGTGGTCGCCGGCGAGCACCGCGATTCCGGCCGCCGCGACATCGGCCATCTGGGCCCCGAGGCCGCCGTGCTTGATCGGGAAGTCGGTCATGTCGCCCGCGGCGAAGACGCGCTCGCCCAGGCCACGCACGCGGCAGCGGTCGTCGATCGGGACGAAGTCGCGCTCCACCGTCGGTACGTTGCGGATCGGTCGCCCTTGGATGAGGGGCATGGCGACGATCCGGCCGGCCTCGAGCTCCGGGCCCTCGGGCGTCACGAGCAGGCGCCGCGAGGCGGACACCAGGGGGCGTGCATCCGCATACACGCGCACTCGCGCGCGCTCGAGGAACTCGGTGACCGCGCGGCTCGCGCCGTCCCCCAGAGCGGCCATCGGCGCGGGTTCGGGCGTGACGAGGCTGACGGCGCACCCCTCCTCGCCCATGCTCGCTGCCCGCTCAGCCGTCATCAACGCCAGCTCGTATGCGGGCAACAGCCAGGCCGGGCCCTCTGGTATGACGAGCGCGACGCTGCGCGTGTAGCCGCCCTCCACGTCCTGAATCAGGCCGCGGTACGCCTCATCGGCGTGCGCGTCGTCGAAGACGGTAACGTGCTCGAACGGGCGGCCGAGGCGCGCGCCCACCGCCAGCAGCAGGGCATCGTAAGGCACCGTTACCGCGCTTACGGTGTGGACGGCCTGGGCGTCGGGGTCGAGCCACTCGACCGCGTCCTGCTCCCACTCGGCGTTGGTCCGCCGAGCGATCATCTTGAGGGGGTAGGTGCGCACGCCGCGCATGGCGAACGGCTCGTCGACAGCCAGCGGCCGGTAGCGCAGCTCGTCGTTCGGAGCGATCAACGTGACGTCGACCGCATCGCCCACGAGCCGACGCAGGCGCAGCAGACCCTCGATGGCGCCGATCCCGCCTCCACAGATCACGACCCTGAACCGGCTCACCGCACCGAGCCTACCCACTGCGGGAAATCACTGATACGACCGGCGGGATTGCCCGACGGAGCGACAAGCCGACCATGGATGGCCGTCGCGGCTGCGGCGAAGGGTGGGTGCCCGCGACCGTCGACCGCGTGATGCCATCCACAGTCCCGCCCGATGGATACGGCGGAAGTCTCCGTAGACGAATCCGTACCTCGCCTTGGTTTCCTCTGAAGCACCCTCGGTAAGCCCGAGATGCCATTCGGCGTACTCATCCCGGGAATGCGACGCCAGGAACGCGTTCTCATCCTCAGCGCCAGGCTCCACCTCTCCCCAGTCGCCCTCGAGAACGTACTGGCGGTATTCCTCTGAGAGGAGCACCTCGCCCCGCTGCGCGACGAGCGTCAGGCTCTGCCGAGTATCCGTGCGCCCTGCAGCGTGTCGGTGAGAATCTGCAGTCGGCAGACCTCCTCGTCGCCGCGGAAGCGCCAGACATGCACGACGGGCAGCTTGGCCGTTTGGTCGCCCTTCTTGACCTCGGTATGGCCGAGCACGACCACCGTGTCCCCGTCCTCGAAAAATTCGTCGGCAAACAGCTTGAACTCGTCCCATGCCCCCACGGCCTGCTGGAGCACCTGGACCGCCTTGTCCTTGCCCTCGTGCGTGCCGCCACCGGGCATGTCCTCTGAATCGCCACCTTCCCAGGTGAAATCGTCGGACCAGTTCGACAGCGCACCCTCGAGGTCTCCCTGCGAAAACTGCTGATAGCGCTCGCGCAGCACGTCGCTCTTGCCGGCCATTGCGACACTCTCCTGTGTTGTCCATGGAGGCGGCTCTCCAGCCACCGGGCCGTGATCAACCTAACCCCGACGGACCCCCGGATCAAGCCCCGAGCGCGGTGCGCCGACGGGGCAACGGCCGCCTGTCCCGTGAGCGGGTGCTCAGCCTCTCTTGCGGGTGCCCCTTCCTGCGCTTGGCCGAGGTCCGCTCGGCTCTCTGCTCGGCCAGGCGAGTAGCACGTCTGGTTCGCGCTCCTCGTTGTTGACGCCCTCGGTCAGCCGCACCTCGGCAAATCCGTGCCGCCCATAGAACGCACGCGCGCCGCGGTTGCGCTGGAAGACCCACAACCGGAGCCCGGTCGGGCGACGGGACTTGGCGGCATCGAGCAGGGCTGACCCAATGCCCGCCCGCTGTGCGTCTGGTCGTACGTATAGGTGCTCGACCATGTCGCCCCTCAGCGCCAGGAAAGCGACGGGCGCGCCCGCGGCGCACAGCAAGGCCCCTCCGCTCAAGGGTGAGCTACGGGACGCCAACTCGCGACTGTCTGGAGCACAACACGATACGGGAGCAGAAACGGCCACCGTGCGGCTAGTGGACTCCCCGATTGCAACGGCCGGCAGCGTCCCGCGGGAAGCGTGTCCGCGGCGGCATGGCCCACGCGTCCGTGCGGGTGAGTTGCGTCGGCTAAGGCCGAGCGGCTTGCGTCCCGCTCAATCCGCCGGATAGGCGGTTCAGGGATCGAACGGTACGAGCCTTAGAAGGCGGCCGGGCCGACCCGCGTCCGCCCCAAGACTCGCCCGAGGTTCTTGCAACTACTCCCTCTGACCAGTTAGGTTCGACTGCGTGGAGCGGCGGTGCTAGCCATCTTCGGGGTCGCAGTCCTCACCGGACTCGTGTTTGTGCCTGGAGCGCAAGCTGAGACCAACGACGCAGGGGCCACTATCGCGCTCGCTCCGGACCCGGGTCAGGAAACCCGGACTCTGGACTTCGGCGAGGATAGGGACGAGAAGAGCGTAACCTTGCGCTTCCTGGCGCCGGCTTCTCTTCCCGCGGCGCCCGAGGTTGACCTGACAGACGCCCAGACGAGCACGGGCCGGAAACTCGACGGAACCCAAAGTCCGCGCCGCGACGCTCACGCAGGGCGAGCGAACTGTGCTCGTAACGGTCGTGGTAAAGCCGAAGTCGAGCGCCGAAGCCGCCAGCTACGACACCCAGATGCTGCTGCGTGGTGCAGACGTCACCGACGCCCGAAGCACCCTGACGATCAAGCTCGATCCCCCGCCGGTATGCGGGGCCTGGTTGAAGGCGATTCTCCTCTTGCTGGGCGGTGCGAGCCTCGGAGTGATCGCCCGCTGGATCGCGACCGAGGCATCGGCGTTGAGGGGGCTGCAGAATCGCCTCGGCATCATCGAGACGACCGTCGCCCCGCACGCGCAGCGGCTGCCGATTGCCTTCAGCGCGGCGCTCGTCAAGGCGCGGATGCAGATCGACAACGAGGACACTTCCGGCGCGGCGACGACCCTGACGGACCTCGAGGCAAAGACTCCGGCAGCCGTGATGGCCGCAATCGCGACCGCGCGGCTTCACGAGCTGCTCGCTGCGCAGGAAACGTCCATCGCGAGCATGCCGAACCTCGGCCCGGCTGCCGCGCGTCTTGGTCAAGTGATCGGTCTCGAGCGGTCGTTCGCGGACGAGTTCGCCGCTGATGATTACTCAACCGATGCCGGGAACGAGCGCCGCAAACAGCGCATTGCCGATGTCCAGCGTTTCAACGCGTTCCTGCCCGACTATGCAATCGAGAGCAACCGCAAGCCGCTCGATGACGCGCTCGAGCTGTTTCAGCAGGACAACTTCGCCGCGGCCGCGGAGAAGTGGGCAGCCGATGCTGACAAAGAGGCTCCCCTCGGGGCGGCCGCGCCGCCCGCTGCGCCGCAACTGGCTTCGCCGCCAGCGCGGAAGCGGACCTTGCGCAACTGGGTCATCCGCCGCTCACCGGAGATCTGGCTCGCGATCACGGCGCTCGCGCTTGCGCTCCTCGGTCTGTTCACGGTCTACGACCCCGCGACGACCTTCCGTACCGAGCCCTTCCTTGACTCAGCCGAGTTGTTCGCCTGGGGCCTCGGGTCGGCGCTGACCGGAGCCGGCATCGCCGACCTCGCGACCAAGCTCTCGGCCGGGAAGCCGGCAGCGCCCTAGGAGGGCTTGACGTGAAGCTCGACGACGTGCTCGTTCGCCGGCTGGCCGTCTTCTTCCCACGGCCGTCGCTGCGCGAACCGCACGTACGTCGACCCGGGCTTCAGCGCGCGGATCTCGAACACCTCGTCGGCGCTTGCACCCACGGCGTCGCCGGCATCCCGCGCGTCGGTGGCGCGCACCTCGGCGACATCGCCGTCGTCGAGGTGCTCGGGGCGCCAGCGATAGCCCGCAGTGCCGAGCCCGGTGAGCTTGACCGAATGCTGCTCGCCGACTTGCAGTTCGACGATGTCGCGATCCGCCACAAGGCGAGTATCGCACCCGACAGGAGGCCGCGTGGAACTCTATGAACTCAGACGCGCTTTAGAGGAGATCGGCGTCGAGTGGGAGATCGCGAATCAGCCCGTCGACGCGTCCACCCGCATCGGCTACCTGCCGAGCGAGGGTGTGGAGCCACTCGAGCAGCAGGAGACACTCGCGCGCGATCTGCTCGACCAATCGCTCGGCGCCGCACCGCCCCCGGTTCCGGCGCATGACCTGCGTGACGTCGGCGGACGCAGCTACGTGACGCCGATTCGCGACCAGGAGCAGTGCTTGTCGTGCGTCGCGTTCGCCGCCTGTGCCGTCGTGGAAGGGACCCTGCGCGTTCAGGAGCACGGCCCCGATCTCGAGGTCGACCTATCGGAGGCCTGTCTGTACTACTGCGTGGCGGCAGGTGAGGGCCGCACCTGCTTCGGCGAAACGGGCGGGTGGCAGCCGAAGAAGGCGCTCGCCGCTATTCAGGCCGATGGCGTGCCCGACGAAGCCTGCTTCCCATACACCTCGGGCGACCAGGCTTGCAGCGCATGTTCGGACTGGCGGTCACGGGCAACGCGCATCACGGGCATGGTCAAGCTGGAATCCCACCCTGCGATGAAGGAGTGGGTCGCCACGCGAGGACCAGCGATCGCGTCGATGATGGTGTACGAGGACTTCCAGGCCTACGGAGGCGGGGCTGCGTACCGGCACGTCCTGGGTAATGAGATCGGCGGACACGCCGTCACGATCGTCGGCTACGACGACCCGGGCGGCTACTGGATCCTGAAGAACTCCTGGGGCGAAAACTGGGGCGAGGCCGGTTTCGGGCGGATAGCGTACGGCGAATGCGGGATCGACTCCGGGATGCTTGGCGTCGACACGGTCATTTCGCCCAGCTAGCGTCAGTTTGACACTGACTACCAGGGCTTGACCGCTGCTGGCTACCCCACCGAATCGAGTCGCTTGCGGGGCCCTTCCGGCTTGTTATCAACTCTGGGTAGCGATCCGTGCCTGCTTGGAGTCGGAGTACCGCCGCACGTGGATTCGCCTTTGGCGGGGGCCTGTGAGGGGAGCGACCTCGGTCGCTCCACCCCCTCGATGCGAGAACCAAGCGATCCAAGGACGCAGGGAGCGTGGCGTGCTTTGCACCCGAGCGACCGAGGGCGCGGGAGCGGGACGGTTCGCAGCGTTTAGGGGTGAGCGACGGGACTCGAACCCGCGACCGCGACCACAAACGATGCGTTGGGGTGGGTTGCGGCTCAGTCGGCGAATTGCGCTTGCCAGCGCGATCCCCTCTCGCATCTCGTTGGGCTAACCCGTCCGACTGGGGTGGGAATCTCGGCTCTTGCCGAGAGCCAGCGCAACGAGGGTCAAGTGCCCGGACGGTGAGCACGCTGGCTCGCGGATCAAGCTCGACGGCACCTACGGCAAGCCCGGCCACCGCCGTCAGCGCTACAAGTGCTCCCCGCGTGGGGGCAGGCCGCACGTGTTCACCGAGCTTCTGCCCAGGGAGGAGTCATGGAACGGGGCCTGCGACCACTGCGAGCGCCAAGTCGAGCGCCGCGAGGGCCCCAAGGCCCCGCGTCACTACCAGTTCGTCGCCCGCGGGATCGCTGAGGCACTGGCAGCGGTCGGGGCTGGCGACACCTACATGCAGGCCTCCCGCGTGGCGCGGGATCGAGCCCGGCGCTTTCGCTTCGACCCCGCGACAGGCGAGGTTCGCGAGGAGGTTGTCCCGTAGCTCGTAGAACTTGAGACGGCGGTCCTCCCGCCTCGTCCGTTCCCGTTGGGAGCGTTCGCGGCGATCGAAGTCCACTCGAGACAGGAGGAACCGCCGTGGAGAAGGTACTT
>JACCSF010000158.1 GCA_013813135.1 Thermoleophilaceae bacterium
AAGTACCTTCTCCACGGCGGTTCCTCCTGTCTCGAGTGGACTTCGATCGCCGCGAACGCTCCCAACGGGAACGGACGAGGCGGGAGGACCGCCGTCTCAAGTTCTACGAGCTACGGGACAACCTCCCAAAGGCCGCCGCCGCCGTGAAAACAGCGAGGCCCGTTACGCCGACCACCCACAGCAGGCGCACGGCGAGCCTGGCGGGCCGGGAGAGTTGAGCGAGGGGGAGCAAAATTGAGAGGTTGTGGAGCCAGTTGGGCACGGCGAACCGGCGCTAGCGGCTCGAGTTTCCTCCATATCGGGATGGCACTGGTCCACCCGGACGGGAGCTGGCTGTCAGTGAACCCGTCGCTGTGCCACCTCCTGGGCCGGGACGCGGCGGGTCTCCTGACCACGGACTTCCAGTCGATTACCCATCCGGACGACCTGGCATCCGACCTCGGCTGGTTTCGGCGCACCCTGGCGGGCGAGCTCGAGGGCTACGAGATCGAGAAGCGCTACCTGCGTCCCGACGGGAGCACCGTCTGCGCGCTGTTGAGCGTGGCACTCGTGCGAGACGACGACGGCAAGCCGCTCTACTTCATCGGCCAGCTGCAGGACACCACGGAGCGCAAGCAGGCGGAGGAGGAGCTGCGGCGCTACAGCGATCACCTGAACGAGCTGGCGCTGCAGGATCCCCTGACCGGCCTCCCCACCTACCGCGACCTGCACGCCATGCTCGACACCGAGATCGAGCGCTCCCGTCGCTACCACAGGCGTTGGAGCGTCGTCCTTCTCGACGTCGACGCGTTCCGGAGCATCAACGCCACCGAGGGCCACGTTGCAGGCGACCGGGTGCTCCGACAGGTCGCGGCAGCCATCGAGGAGGCCTCTCGCGCCTCGGACCAAAGCGCACGCATCGGAGGTGACGAGTTCGCACTCCTGCTGCCCGAGACAGCGGGCGCGGACGCGGAGCGCACCGGGCGGAGGATCGCCCCGGAGGTGGCCGCACGAACCGACGGCGCCTCGGTCTCGGTGGGAGTCGCATCGTGGCCGGACGACGGCCAGTCGAAGGAACTGGTGCTCCTACGCGCGAACATGCGGCTCCAAGCGGCCAAGCCGCTCGCCTCGAACGGTGCGGCTCCGAAGGCCGGCCCCGCCGGTAGCAGCGGAATCAGGCGCATCCTCTCGCTGGCGCGCGAGCAGCTCGGCATGGACGTCGCCTACGTCGCCGAACTCACCCCCACCAGCCAGGTCTACCAGGCCGTCTCCGGTAATGCCGACTCCGTCCGCGTGGAAGAGGGAGCCAGGCTTCCGCTGGACGCGACCTACTGCCACCGCATGCTCGAGGGTCGCATCCCACACGCCGTGCCGGACACCGCCCACGAACCGGAGCTGAGCGAGCTTGCGATCACGACTGCGGCCGGAATAGGGTCCTATGTGGGAGTTCCACTCGAGCTCTCGGGCGGACGGGTGTACGGAACGCTCTGCTGCGTGAGCCACAGCCCGAACCCGGAAATCGCCGAGGGCCACGTGGAGCTGATGCGCTTCCTCGCGGGCCTCGTCAGCGACCAGATCGAGCGTGACGAGCGCGAGCTCACCGACCGCGGAGGTGGAGCAGGTGGCGCTCCTGCACGACATCGGAAAGGTGGGCGTCCCTGACTCCGTGCTCCAGAAGCGCGGATCGCTGAACGAGCAGGAGTGGGAGCTCATGCGACAGCATCCCGCCATCGGCGCCCCCATCCTCGCCGGGACCGAGACCCTCTCGCACCTGGCGGCGGCGGTGAAGGCCGAGCACGAGCGCTTCGACGGAACGGGCTACCCCGACGGCCTTCGAGGGTCGGCGATCCCGCTCGCCAGCCGGATCACCTTGGCGTGCGACGCCTACCACGCGATGACCAGCGACCGCCCCTACAGGGCCGCGCTCGACCCGGCGCAAGCCGTCACCGAGCTCCGATCGGGAGCAGGCACGCAGTTCGACCCGTGCGTCGTGGACGCCCTGCTGGGGGAGATCGAGGCGGAGGCCGCCGGAGAGCGTCCCCCCCGGCGGCCCGTACGGCCGAAGCAGCCGGCCTCCGCAGCAACGTGCTGGACGGCCTCCTCCCGCCGTAGAACCCCGTCTGGAAGCCCCGCGGCCGCTCCGGCTCGCCGACCGCCCCGGGAGCGAAGGAAGCCGGCCCATTCCGGGAGTGGGCCCGCTCCTACTCGGTGGGCGCCTAAACAGCGATTTCGGGGCATCGGGATCCGTCCTCCGTTCCAGACGCGGATTCATCGTCGTGTTTGATTGGAGTGGTTGGCTCATACGAGGTCGCGGCCGCTTAGGAGTGCTGCGGCTGCCGCGAAGGCGGCGCTTGCCCAGGCGATCGACACCGCCACCAAGAGGTACGACCACCGC
Source organism: Thermoleophilaceae bacterium (assembly GCA_013813135.1). GTDB lineage: Bacteria > Actinomycetota > Thermoleophilia > Solirubrobacterales > Thermoleophilaceae > JACVRW01. Next base: position 2,375 of record JACCSF010000158.1, read on the forward strand.
GGCAAGGCTGGCCGCGACGCCGGCCGCGTCCGGCTCCCGATAGGACGGTCACCCGAGAAGATGTCAATCGTCACGTGGGACGACACGAGGGCGGCGCCCAGCAGGGCCGCGGCCGGGGAAGCGTCCGCCACCACCGGATGGGACTGAATCCACGCCCACGCGCGACTGACTCGCCTCACCACCAGCAAACGCTAACGACCGGCGATCCGACCCACACCGGTCCTCAGATGGATCTTCAGCAGAACGGACGGCGTAGAGTCCGAGCCCGCCGTCCGCTTGGTCTACGGCGAGCCGCTGCCGGGCCGGTGCTCGACGACGTGCATGCCGCGCTTGCCGCAAGACGAGCAGCGCAGGCCGATGCGCTTTCCCCGCGATCGCGCTTTGTAGCGAACGCCGCCGATGTCCCAGTAAGTGCGCTCGAGCCCGCAGCGGGGGCACACGACGAACCACTCGCGCGACTGGCGCTCGATCTCGTCCGCGCGGCCGCCCATCAGGAGCATGACGAGGCGCTGCGTGCGGCTCGGCCGCCGCTGGGAGTTCGCTTCCTCGGCCACGGCGCGAGCTTAGACCCCCATCATGCCGACGAACCAGCGGCCGGGCGCTGTGCCCGGCGCACTAGGCGGCGGCTGGACCGGGGGTTCCGTCGCCTAACCCCGACCCACTCCCGGATCAAAGCCGCGAGCGCGGTGCCTCAACCCGGCGTATGCGCGCGTGGGGAGAGGACGCCGCTCAGCTAGGGAGCTCGGAGCCACGGCTTTCAGCGGGCGGCAGCGGGCGCTGCTGCGGTCCAGCACCTCGCCCGTGATCGATCGGAACTCCAGTGAAGCCCGACCGCGGGAGAGGATCATGCGAAGCGCGCCCTGAATGCCGGCACGGGCGAAGGCTACGCGCGGGTCGGGGCGTGTGCCGTAGAGGGTGTCCCCCCCGGCCCCCGAGATGTATTGCGTGATGCCGTCGCGGCGCTGGTAGCGGACCATCACGTGGTCGTGCGCGTTCGCGACCAGCCGCGTCCGGCGGCGTAGGGCATTCCAGAGCAGCGCCTGCTCGGGGTCGTTGCCGTGCACAGTGCCCGGACTGAAACGCGGGCGGTGCCAGAACGCCAGTCGGCAAGTCCCCTTCGACTGCGCGAGAACCCGCCTCAGCCACAGCAACTGGGGTGAGCGGCGGTGGTGGCGGACCTCCGAGTTCAGGGAGATCACCTCCCATCCGCCGAGACGGACGCGGTACCACGGCCTCGAAGCCAAGCGGCGGCCCCAGTACGGGTAGTAGCCCCTAGCGCGGTTGCCCCAGTCGTGGTTCCCCGGCGTCGGCCAGGTGATACCCCTGAGTCCGCCGTATACGGTCCCGAAACGCTCGGCGAAATCCTGCGCGCTGCCGTTCGGATAGACGTCGCCGAGGTAGAGCAGCGCGTGTGGTTCATCGGCCGCGATGCTTGCGGCCAAGGCGCGAGCATCGGGCGTACCGTCTCCGCCGTCGCCCACCGCCCACACGACACGCTCCTGGGCCTGTGCAGCTCCGGTCGGCCCGCAGAGCAGGATGGCCAGCAAGACCATGATGGCGGCGCTTGGAAACATGGAGTCCTTTATTGCCCGAGGACCACCAGGCGTAACCACTGCCAACCGCCGCGCCGGGTCGAAGCAACTGGGCCGTCGTACGAGCGAGGGAGTCGGTTGGCTCGTCAGTAGGCCACCGCCCGCAGACGGGGCCGGTCGTGTCAATGCAGTGACCGACGAAACCCAGCCGGTGTGACGAGCACAGGCACCTGAAGACCTCTGAAGGAGAATCATGCAGGCACACGCTCACCGAGCTGGCCACAGGCCCCGAATCGGCACCCGCACCTGGATCCTCCGGGGCACCGATCTTGGAGATCGCCGGTCCGCGCGAGGAAAGCCTCGTCGACATGGCGACACTGCTCGAGGCCCGGCGCGGTGACCCGGTGCGGATCGAGGGCGTGAGTGACCCGGCCGACCTGGACCGCGACCTCTATGAGACGGGGGCAGCGCGCGGCCCTGATCCTCTCGATCGCCCCGATCCCCGGAGTGGTACTGTGCTTAGCGATTGCTCGTTCGTTAGGTCTCACTCTCTCTCTTCCTCTCGCGCGACCCCGATAGAGGGACCAGGAAGGTCGAGGACATGACGAGCAACGAGCGACACCCTGCCGCCGAAGCGGCAGCGCGACGGCGAGGTGGACTGCACCGCGCCGATGGCGACCGCCGGGTTGGGCAGGCCATCGAGGCCCGGCACGACTTGGCCAGGCGCGGAGTTGGCCGTGCCTGGTTAAACGGCCGCGAGGTCGGCGGTGCGGATCCTCGGTACACACACCTCGAAGCTGGGCACGATTAAGCGAGCCGAAGCCGGTGGTGACGGCGGGGATCGGCTCCGCGGTGTTACGGCGGCTCAAGCCCTTCGAGGTGGGGCTGCACTAGGGTCATGTCGCCGAGATGGACTACATGAGCGCAGCCGACCGATCGTGGCCGGTCCTGAACCATCTGATGAAGGGCCACGCCATCGTTTACCGGGCGACCGGAGGACGGATCGGTCACCGCTTTCCCGGTAGCCCGCCGGTGCTCCTGCTCGACCACGTCGGAGCCAAGAGCGGTACCAGGCGGACGGCGCCGCTTGTCTACGTGTCGGACGGCGACAACATCGTCCTCGTCGCCTCCAAGGGCGGCCATCCCAGGCACCCGGCCTGGTTCCACAATCTGCGCGCGAACCCTGACGTCACGATCCAGGTCGGCTCCGAGCGGAGGGCCGTTCGAGCGCACGTGGCGGACGCCAACGAGCGGACGCGTCTGTGGCCAAAAGCCGTCGCCACGTACAGCGGGTACAGCGGCTACCAGCAGCGGACCCAGCGCGAGATCCCGCTCGTCGTCCTGGAACCGCGAACGCGGTAGAAGGATCGCCGGGCCGCTCGGGCCGGCGGCGCGCGCGTCGAGCCATCGGCCACGCCGCCCCGGAACCCCTCAGCGACGCGATCGCGCCGAACCTCCAGCGTTACCCGGCGAGGTCGCTCGGGCCCCGAGCGGGTCGCTGAACTCGACGCGGCCCGCGATCACCGTCGTGCCGACCAGGGGCACGCCCGGCCGGTACACGAGATGCGTGTAGGAGGGGCAGTCGAGGATCACCGCGTCGGCCCGTGCGCCGGGGGCGAGCCGGCCGACGTCGTCCCGTTGGAGGGCCCGAGCCCCGCCGCGGGTGGCGGCCAGGAGCGCCTCCTCGGGGGTCATGCGCAGGTCGCGCACCGCGAGGGCGATGCAGAACGCCATCGAGGTCGTGTAGCTCGATCCGGGGTTGCAGTTGGTCGCGATGGCCACCTCGACGCCGGCGTCGATCGCCCGGCGAGCGTCGGGGTACGGCTGGCGCGTCGAGAAGTCGGTGGCGGGCAGGAAGGTCGCGACGGTTTCGCCGGCGGCGAGGGCGGCGAGGTCGTCGGCGGAGAGGTAGGTGCAGTGGTCCACGGACGCCGCCCCCAGCTCCACCGCGAGACGGACCCCGGGCCCGAAGCCGAGCTGATTGCCGTGCACACGCAGGCCGAGACCCGCGTCGCGGCCCGCCACGAGGACTGCGCGCGACTGGTCGGCGTCGAAGGCACCCTTCTCGCAGAAGACGTCGATCCAGCGCGCGTAGGCCCGGCACGCGTCGAGCATCTCGCCGCAGACCAGCGCAACGTACTCGTCCGCGCGGCCGTCGTACTCGGGCGGCACCGCATGCGCTCCGAGGAAGGTCACGTCGTCGGTCAACTCCGAGGCGACTGCGCATGAGCGCCGCTCGGCTTCCGGCTCGAGCCCGTAGCCGGACTTGATCTCCAGGTGAGTGATCCCCGCCCGCACGGCCTCGGCGCGTCGGGCGCTCGCGAGCCCCCGGAGGTCCTCCTCGGTCGCGGCGCGGGTAGCGGCGGTGGTGACCCTGATCCCGGACGCCGCGTAGGGTCGGCCGGCCATCCGGGCGGCGAACTCGTCGGCGCGGTCGCCGGCGAAGACGAGATGGGTGTGGCTATCCACGAATCCCGGGATGACGCAGCGACCCGCGGCGTCGAGCCGCTCGTCCCCGGCCGCCCCGGCACGCTCGATGCTCGCTACCCGCTCGCCGTCGATCACGACGGCGGCGTCGCGCACGAGCCCGAGCGGCCCCTCGCCGAGCGAGGGCTCGCCCGTCACGAGGAGACCGATGTTGTCGATGACGAGGACGCTCACGCCGCCGCCCGCAGGATGGCCTCGTGCAGCTCCCTGGCCACGTCGATGGTCCCGTGCCGGCCGTCGCGGACGATCTCGCGGCCGTCCACGAGCACGTGCCGCACGTCGGGTGCGCCGGCGGCAAACACGACCGCCTGAACCGCGTTTTCCGGCTCCGTCCCCGCCAAGCGCACGCCGGCGAGCGAGACCGTGACGAGGTCGGCTCGCGCCTCAGAGGCGATCCGCCCGGCGTCCGGCCAGCCGAGGCAGGCGTGCCCGTCCTCGGAGGCCGCCCGCAGTAACGCGGCGGCGGTGTTGTGGCCGCGCTCACCGCTTGCCAGGCGCTCGTCCAGCTCGACCGCGCGAGCCTCCTCGAAGAGGTCGATCACGGCGTGCGAGTCGCTTCCGAGAGACAGTGAGGCGCCCGCCTCCGCCAGCCGCCGCATCTGGCCGATGCCGTCGGCCAGGTCACGCTCGGTCGTCGGGCAGACGCAACAGCAGGCCCCGCCGCCGCCGAGCAGCGTCACGTCGCCGTCGTCAAGGTGCGTGGCATGCACCGCGGTGAAGCGCGCCGAGATCGCGTCGGCCTCGGCGAGCAGGGCCGTGGGGGTGCGTCCGTAGGCCTCCAGGCAAGCGTGGTTCTCGGCCGGCTGCTCGGAGACGTGTGCGTGCAGGGGACGGTCGCTCTCCAGGGCCCAGCCGGCCACGATCGCTGCGGCGCCGGGGTCGACCGCGCGCACGCTGTGGATCGCCGCCCCGATCCGGACCGACTCCTCATCCCGGAGCGCCTCGACGCGCTCCGCCCAGGCCTCCGCGCTGCCGTCGGAGAAGCGCCGCTGGGGACCGGCAGGCGGCTCCCCGATCCCTCCGTGCAGGTAGCAGGCGTCGATCAAGGTGATGCGTACGCCGGCCTCGGCGGCCGCGGCGATCAGCGCGCGGCTCATCTCGTTGGGGTCGCCGTACGGCACCCCGCCCGCGCCGTGGTGGAGGTAATGGAACTCGCCGACGGCCGTCACGCCGGCCAGCGCCATCTCGGCGTAGGTGGCGCGAGCAAGCGCCAGGTAGCTCTCCGGATCGAGCCCGTCGGCCACCCGATACATCTGCTCGCGCCAGGTCCAGAACGAGCCGCTCCCGTGCTGGGTGCGGCCGCGGAGCGCGCGCTGGAACGCGTGCGAGTGGGCGTTGGCGAGGCCGGGAAGCGTCAGCCCCTCCAGGCGCCGCGCGCCGGGTGGCGGACGGAGCGTGCCGCCTGTCACCGTTGCGATCCGGCCGTCCTCGACCTCGACCACCACACCGGCCTCTGCCGTCGGCCCGCCGAGCCAGGCCAGCTCGCACCAGTAGACCGTCACGAGCCGACCCGCTCCACGAGCCGCCGCGCGCGCTCGACGAAAGCGTCTCGGTGGAAGCGCTCGAACTGAGCCCAGGTGGTCAATGTCCTCGGGTCGGTCACCCGGTCGACGAACAGCGCGCCGTCGAGGTGGTCGAGCTCGTGCTGAAAGGTCCCGGCCGTCAGGCCGCGCTTGACCTCCTCGCGCTCGGCTCCCCCGCGGTCGAGGTAGCGCAAGCGGATGTTCACGTAACGCGGAACCTCGCCGCGCAGGTCGGGGACGGACAGGCAGCCCTCGTTGATCTGTGCGATCTCCGCGTCCAGCGGCTCGATCAGCGGGTTGACGATCACGGTGAGCGGGATCGGGGCTTGTAGGGGTAGCGCGGGTTCCCCGGCCTCACCTCCGCGACCGCGATCCGCAGGGTCTCGGCGACCTGGTTGGCGGCGAGTCCGGCCCCGTTCGCGGCGCGCATGATCTCGATCATGTCGTCGATCAGCCCCTGCACCTCTCCCGAGCGCAGCTCCTCGCGTGTGACATCGCGCGCCCGTTCGCGCAGGACGGGATGGCCGATCTCGACGATCTCGCGCCGGCTCAACCGTCGCGCTCACGCATGGGGATGCGGACGCCGCGCTCCGCCGCGACATCGCTCGCTCGCTCGTAGCCGGCGTCGGCATGGCGCATCACGCCGGTGCCCGGATCGGCTGTCAGCACGCGGTCGAGCTTCTCGGCGGCGAGGTCGGAGCCGTCGGCCACGCACACCATGCCCGCGTGAATCGACCGCCCGATCCCCACGCCGCCGCCGTGGTGAATGCTGACCCAGGAGGCCCCCGCGGCGGTGTTGACCAGCGCGTTCAGCAGCGGCCAGTCGGCGATCGCGTCCCACCCGTCGAGCATCGATTCGGTTTCGCGGTAGGGCGAGGCGACCGAGCCCGAGTCGAGGTGGTCGCGGCCGATCACGACCGGCGCGCGCAACTCGCCGCTCCGCACCATCTCGTTGAAGCGGAGCCCCAGGCGGCGACGCTCGCCGTAGCCGAGCCAGCAGATCCGTGCGGGCAGCCCCTGGAACGCGATGCGTTCGCCCGCCATGTGGATCCAGCGGGCGAGGCTCTCGTCCGCGGGGAACTCCTCGAGCACGGCGCGGTCGGTGGCGGCGATGTCGTCCGGGTCGCCCGACAGCGCCACCCAGCGAAACGGCCCCTTGCCCTCGCAGAACAGCGGTCGTATGTACGCCGGAACGAAGCCCGGGTAGTCGAACGCGCGCTCGAAGCCGCCCAGCTTCGCCTCGGCGCGCAGGCTGTTGCCGTAGTCGAAGACTTCCGCGCCGGCGTCCATGAAGCCGACCATCGCGAAGCAGTGGGCGGCGGCTGAGCGGCGCGCGCGGCGGATGTACTCCTCGGGATCGTCCCGGCGCAAGGTGTCGGCCTGGGCGAGCGTCAGGCCGGCGGGCACGTAGCCGACGAGCGGGTCGTGCGCGCTGGTCTGGTCGGTCACGACGTCCGGCTCGAAGCCCTGGCGGAGCAATCGGGGAAGGACCTCGGCGGCGTTCGCGCACAGGCCGACGCTGAGCGCGCGTCGCTCCCGCTTGGCGCGCGTGCAGCGCTCGACGGCGTCGGCAAGATCGTCCGCCTCTTCGTCGAGGTAGCGGGTCTCGAGCCGGCGGCGGATGCGATCGCGGTCGACCTCCACGCACAGCGCGACCCCCTCGTTCATCGTCACCGCGAGCGGCTGCGCCCCGCCCATTCCGCCGAGTCCGGCGGTGAGCGTGACGCTGCCGGCCAACGAACCGCCGAAGCGCCGGCGGGCGATCTCCGCAAAGCACTCGTATGTGCCCTGCACGATCCCCTGGCTGCCGATGTAGATCCACGAGCCCGCCGTCATCTGGCCGTACATCGTCAGCCCGAGCGCCTCGAGCCGGCGGAACTCGTCCCAGGTGGCCCATTCGCCCACGAGGTTGGAGTTCGCGATCAGCACACGCGGCGCCCACTCGTGCGTGCGGAACACGCCCACGGGCTTCCCGGACTGGACGAGCATGGTCTCGTCGTCCGCGAGCGTTCGCAGCGTGCGGACAAGGGCGTCGAACGCCTCCCACGAGCGCGCGGCCCGACCGGTTCCGCCGTACACGACGAGCTCGTCCGGCCGCTCGGCCACGTCCGGGTCGAGGTTGTTCATCAGCATGCGCAGCGCCGCCTCCTGGGGCCATCCGCGACACGATCGCTCGGCGCCGCGTGGGGCGTGGACGGTCCGCACGCTCACTCGAGGTTCCCGATCGCGCCCTCGACCGCCTCGAGGACGGCGCCCGAGGCGACCAGCGCCTCGGCCTCCGCC
>JACCSF010000172.1 GCA_013813135.1 Thermoleophilaceae bacterium
GCTCACGCCCCCGGGCCCCCGCCGGAGATTGGCCTGCTCGCTGGGGCGCCGGTGGAGGCCGCGGTCATTCGCTCCACCAGCTCCGCGTCCTCGGGGAACAGCCCCGCCGCCGGCAGGCGCCGCAGCAGCTCGCGCCAGCCCTCCCTCTCCGCGAAGGCCTGCTCCAGGAGCTCGCGGGCCTCTTCCTCCCGGCCGGTGGCCGCCAGCGCAACTCCGTGCCAGAACGCCAGCTCGGCGTTCTGCGGCTGCTCCGCGTGGGCGGCCGCGTACTCGGCCAGCGCGCCCTCGACGTCGCCCGCGGCGGCCAGTTCGTCACCGGCCTCGACGCGCAGGTAGGAGCTGCGCAGGTCCAACAGGCGACGCAGCTCGGCGACCGGATCCCGGTGGTCCTCCACGCGCAGGTCCACCGGCCGGTCCTCGGTCGGCCGGCCGCTCGCGCGCGGCGCGACCACCATCAGCGCGGCCGACTGGCGTCCCCGTATGTCTCCGCCCTCACGCTCGGCGGCCTCGAGCGCCGCCACCAACCGGTCGGGCAGCTCACCGGAGGTGGACCGGTAGGCCGCGAGCATCGCGTCGGGCACGGTCGGGCGCTCCATCATGTTGGCCTGGGCGGAGACGCCGTCCGCCACTCGGTGACCGGCCTCGCGGATGCAGCGCGCACCGGTGTGCACCGCAACGCGACCGTCGTTGTCGACGAGCGCGACCTGGCGCACGGTCTCCTGGTCGTCGTCGATCAGCAGCCGGCGCAGCGCCTCGGGCGCCGACGAGCCTCGGCGCATGAGCCCGAGTCCGCGGGGCCCGTAGGCGGGCTCCACGACGGACTGGGTGGCCACCACGCCGACGCCCGGGTCGGCCCAGCTCACGAGCGACCCGACCGAGAAGTAGTGCGACTGGACGGCAACGCCGAGCTGACCTCTGTGCTCGTCGCGCGCGACGATCGAGTAGGTCACGGCGCGATCGTAGCCCTGCCGCCGCCCGCGGGCGGCGCCGCGGCTACTCCTCCGAGAGCGGCTCGACCGAGATGACGCGGCCACGCCGGCCGGAGCCGAACTGCACGACGCCGGGGCGTGTGGCGAAGATCGTGTGATCTCTGCCGAGACCCACGCCGTCGCCCGGCTTGAAGCGGGTGCCGCGCTGGCGCACGATGATCTCGCCGCCGCTGACCGACTGGCCCGCGAACACCTTCACGCCGAGGCGCTTGGCGTTCGAGTCGCGCCCGTTGCGGCTGGAGCCAAGTCCCTTCTTATGAGCCATCCGCTTGCTCCTTCGCTGCGCGGCGCGCGCCGACCTCGATGTCGCCGATCTCGATGCGCGTCAGGTCCTGGCGGTGGCCGTAGCGGCGCTTGTAGCCGCGCTTGGGCTTGAACTTGAGCCCGTGGATCTTCTTGCCGCGCTCGTGACCGGTCACGGTCGCCTGCACGGTGACCTTGCCGAGCTCGCCGGGCTCGAGCACCGACTTGTCGCCGTCGGCGTAGAGCAGCGGCTCGAGGTCGACCTTGTCGCCCTCGTTCGCGGACATGCGATCGACGACGAGCGAGTCGCCCTTCTCGACGCGGTATTGCTTCCCGCCCACTCTGACGATGGCGTAACTCATGGCAAAGTAACGGCGCCACGGACTGCCGGCGGCGCCGCTGGCGAGTCTAGCGGGTGGCAAGCTCACGGGCCGGTGCGGGCCGCTGGCCCTGCGCGATCAGCAGACCGGCCGCCACGAGGCCGGCGCCGCCGAGCGCGCGGCCGGTGATCGACTCGTCGTAGAGCACCGCCCCGAACACAAGCGCGCCGAACGGCAGCAGCATCGCGAGGAACGACGTGGCCTGCGCGCTGATGTAGCGCAGCAGCACCGTGAGACCGACGAACGGGACCGCCGACCCGATCAGTGCGAGGTAGGCGATCGACCCGACGGCCTCGGCGGTCCAGGCCGCGTCCCCCCAGCTCTCGCCGAGCCCGGACACCACCAAGAGCACCAGGCCACCGCCCAGCATGGCCCATCCGTTCAGCACCACGGCGTCGAGCTCGCCGGCGCGCAGCTTGAGCGAGATGTTGCCGACCGCGGCCCCGAACGGGGACACCGCAAGCGCGGCGGCGCCGGCCAGCGCCAGCTCGCGGTCCCCCAGGTCGATGCTCTCCGCGAAGGCAAGCCCCAGGCCGCCGATCGCCACCAGGACACCCACGATCACACGTCCCCGCATGGGCTGGTCCGGCAGGAAGGCCGCGCCCAGCACGGCCACGTAGAGCGGCAGCACGCCGAATAGCACCGCGGCCAGCCCGGACGGGATGTACTGCTCGCCCCAGTACACGAGCCCGTAGGCGAGCGCGAACGGGAACAGCGCCAGGACCACGGCGAGCCGGGCGTTGGTGCGCAGGGAGCGGCGCCGGGCGGCGGTGACGGCGAGCAGCACGACCCCAGCCGCCGCGAAGCGGATGCCCGCGCCCAGCAGCGGAGGGCAATCCTCGAGCCCGATCTTGATCGAGACCCAGGTGCTGGACCAGATCAAGACGAGCAGCCCGTACAGGCCCCAGACGGCGGAACGGCTCACGACCGCCGACGTTACCGATGGGGCGATTCGGCGCTACCGCCTCAGCCGCCGGCCCGCGCCACCGGTCCGCTCCCGAATGGCCGAAGAGAATCCAATGGCCAGATTCACGGGGCCGTGCTCATCCCTGCGCGCGCCGCGCCCGACAACCCATGCATGGCCTACGTTCACGCGGACCGTGGACCGGACACCGCCCCCGGTTCCGACGATGCGCTGGTGCTGCTCGACACGGTGCACGAGACGCTCTGCGGGCTGGTCGCGGAGATGATGGGGGCCGCTGGCGGGTGCCCGCCACCGCGGGAGCACCTCAGCTTCCTCGCCGTGGGCGGCACCGAGGCCCAGGCCGCCGAGCTGGCCCAGATGGTGAACGCCCTGTTCGCGCTGAACCTGCCGGCCGACGTCCTCCTGAGGTCGCCGACCCCGGATGCCCTGGCCCGCACCATCGCGGCGGCGTGGTTCGACGGCCACGGCACGGCCGCCGACCTGATCGAACTGCTCGGCGCGATCGCGGACGCGGAGTAGCGGCTCAAGCAGCGACCTCGAGGGCGCCGTCCTCCCCGTCGACGCGCAGCGTCCCGGCGGGCACCACCGTGTACTCGTCGAACTCCGGCCGCTGGCCGGGCTCGCTCCAGCCGGCGGGCGAGCGCATGCGCGCGGGCACTAGGTCGAGGAGGACTCCGCCGGCCGCC
>JACCSF010000199.1 GCA_013813135.1 Thermoleophilaceae bacterium
TCACCGTGGCGATCGACCGGTCGATCGCGCCCGAATGGCAGAACTCGGCCACGATCGCCTGCGCGAGCATGTTGGGCGAGATGTAGGTCTCGGTGGCGCGTTTGCGGATCGCGGCGATCAGCTCTTCGGCTCCAACCAGGTAGCCCACGCGGATCCCCGGAGCGACGGTCTTGGAGAACGAAGACGCGTAGACGACGGAATCGTCCTCGTCGAGTTCGAGCATGGTCGGCAGCTGCTCGCCCTCGAAGCGCAGTGCCACGTACGGGTCGTCCTCGAAGATCGTGAAGCCGTACTCGCGCGCCAGCGCCAGCAGCCGGTGGCGCTTGTCGAGCGACAGCGTGCACCCGGCCGGGTTCTGGAAGTTGGGGATGATGTGGGCGAGCGTCGGCCGCGCGCCCTCCTCGAGCGCGGCCTCGAGGGCGCCCACGTCGATCCCGTCCGCCTCCAAGGGGATGGCGAGGATCTCGGCGCCGAGCTTCGTCAGCGACAGCAGCGTGCGGTCGTAGGTCGGCGCCTCGACCACGACCACGTCACCGGGCCCCACGAGCTCCTGAAACAGGAAGGCGTCCGCCTGCATCGAGCCGTTGGTGGCGAGCAGCCGCGTCGGGTCGACCCCGTGCTGCTTCGACAGCCACTCGAGCAGTCGCGGGTAACCCGCTGAGGTGCCGTAGGCGAGCGCGCCGCCCGGATCGCGCTCGAGCGCGCCCTGCGCCGCGGCGCGCAGATCGTCGACCGCGATGATGTCGAGCGACGGGGCGCCGCGCGAGAGCGAGATGTTGGTGAGCTCGGCCACGGCCAGCCAAGATAGCTGTTGTTGCGCAAGCAGCGGGCTCGGCCGGCTGCGCAGCGACCGGCTACCCCGGCGCGCGGGCTGTGATGTCCGCGAGCGCGTCCTCCTTGGCGGTGTACGCGGCGATGCGCGCCACCCGGCCGTCGTGGAAGCTGTGGACGAAGAAGAGGTAGTCGCCGCGCATGCCGTCGTCCGATTGGATGCGCCGGTGCCCGATCACGAGCAGGTCCGGATCGTGCGGCTCGAACGTGTAGGGCGAGGCCATGAAGCGCTCGCCGCGCTCCTCGAACTCGGCGAAGAACTGCCGCACGCCGGCGTGGCCGCGATAGACGCGGCCGTTGTGGGCGATGAACTCCACCTCCGGGTCAAGCAGTGAAATCGCCTGCTCCGCTCCGTGCTCCCGATAGGTGGACCACAGCTCGTGCACGGCGTCGAGGCGCTCGTCCACGGGGGCATCATGCCCCATTTGGGTATCCCGGCGCCTGGACGCGGGGGCCGAGGATCTCGACGTCCTTGACACATTCCCATATGGGTATATGATTGCGGAATGGCTCGAGCAGCGACCACAGCAGATGCGTTCAACGCGGTGGCCGAGCCCCGGCGGCGACAGATCCTGGACGCCCTCGCCGGCGGGGAGCGCCCCGTGAACGACCTGGTGCGCCTGCTCGACCTGGCTCAGCCGCAGGTGTCAAAGCACCTGCGGGTGCTCCGAGAAGTGGGAGCGGTTGACGTGCGTGACAAGGGCCGGCAGCGGCTGTACCGGCTGAACGGCCATGCGCTCAAGCCCATCCATGACTGGGTGAAGAACTACGAGCGCTCGTGGTCGGAGCGGTTCGACCAGCTGGATGTCGTGTTGGAGGACCTCAAGCAGAAGGAGGAAGGAAATGGCAGTGAGTAGCGGGACGGCGACGGTGACACTCCCCACGGATGAGCAGATCCTCATCACGCGGGAGTTCGATGCGCCCAAGCACCTGGTGTACGAGGCCTGGACCACGCCCGAGCTGGTCAGGCGCTGGTGGAGCGCAGACCGCGGCGAGATGACGATCGCCGAGATCGACCTGCGGGTCGGCGGCATGTGGCGGTACGTGATGGTCGCGGAAGGCGGATTCGAAGTCGCCTTCCACGGCGAGTACCGCGAGATCGTCCCGAACGAGCGGCTCGTCTCGACCGAGGTCTACGAGGGCATGCCCGAAGGGGAAGCGCTGGATACCCTGACGTTCGCCGAAGTGGACGGGCGCACGATCCTCACGCTCCTCGTGCAGCACACGAGCAAGGAGCACCGCGACGCACACATCAACTCCGGGATGGAGGCCGGGATGCAGGAGGCGATGGACCTCCTGGAGCAGGTCGCGGTCTCGCTTCGCTGATCAGCCCCGCGGTCTCGAGGGGCATGTCGCAGCTGCCGCGCCGTCAGGCCTGAGCGACCACCGTCTGGAGCCCGGTGACCCATCCGTCCGGGTCGCCGGGCACTCCATAGGGTGACCTCGCGCGAGAGGCCGACGCTGCGTACGACGGGAATCCGTTTCTACGGGGCCGTGTAGACCCACACCCCGTTTGCGGTAATGAGCCCGGCGCCACCGGTTCGCTTGGACCATGAAGCCGAAGCGGCTCCCGTCGCCCGGGGCGGACACGGGATCGACGGTCGAGCCGCGTCGGCGGCCGGGTCCGAGGTGACACACTGGTCTGCCGTGACCGATCCCTCACGTACCGGCGGGTGCTTGTGCGGCGGCGTCCGCTTCGAGCTCGCCGAGGCGGCGCAGGCCGCGGGCTACTGCCACTGCACTCGCTGCCAGCGCCGGACCGGGACGGCCGCGTCGGCACAGGCACGGATCGACGGCCGTACGTTCCGCCTGCTTGAGGGGGAGGAGCTGGTGAAAGCCTGGCGCCATCCGAACGGCGGCTTCGAGAAGTGCTTCTGCCGTGAATGCGGGGCACACCTGTTCAGCCGGAACCCCGACGATCCCACTCAGATGAGCGTGCGGATGGGCGCCTTCGACGGCGATCCGGGTGTGCGTCCGAGCTGGCGCACATACGTCGCCTACGCGGCGGACTGGGAGCCAATACCCGATGACGGGCTTGAACGCTTCGACGAAGGGAAGCCGCAGTTCTAGGTCGAAAGCGCTCTGAGCCCTAACGGCTAAACGCGCGCGCCCAGGATCTCGACTGCGATCTCCGCCACCTGCGTGGGGTTGCGGCCCACGCGCACGCCCTTTGCCTCGAGCGCCTCGGCCTTGGCCGCCGCCGTGCCCTGCGTGCCGGACACGATCGCGCCGGCGTGGCCCATCGTCTTGCCGGGCGGCGCCGTGAAGCCGGCGATGTAGGCGACCACCGGCTTCGACACGCTCGTGGCGATGAACTCGGCGGCCTCCTCCTCGGCCGACCCGCCGATCTCGCCGCACATGACGATCAACTCGGTCTCGGGATCGGCCTCGAAGAGCTCGATGACGTCGATGAAGCTGGAGCCGGGCACCGGGTCGCCCCCGATGCCCACGATCGAGGAGTTGCCGAAGCCGCCCTGGGCCAGCTCGTTGCCGATCTGGTAGGTCAGCGTGCCTGACCGTGAGACCAGGCCGACGTTGCCCTCCTTGAAGAACTGCGCGGGGATGATCCCCACGTTGGCCTTGCCGGGGGAGAGGATGCCCGGGCAGTTCGGTCCGATCAGCCGCGACCCGCCGCGCTTGAGGTGGTTGTACACGCGCAGCTCGTCGTGGGCGGGGATGCCCTCGGTGATCGCGATGATGAGCGCGATGCCGGCGTTCTCGGCCTCGAGGATCGAGTCGGCGGCGAAGCGTGGCGGCACGAAGATCATCGCCGTGTTGGCACCGGTCTCGCTCACGGCGGCCTGGAAGGTGTCGAACACCGGGATGCCGTCCACGTCCTGTCCGCCCTTGGCGGGCGTGACGCCCGCCACGACCTGGGTGCCGTAGTCGCGGTTGCGCAGGCTGTGGAAGGTGCCCTCGCGCCCGGTGACCCCTGAGACGACGAGGCGCGTGTCGGTGTCGACGAGGATCGCCATCAGCGCGCCAGCTCGACGACCTTCTCGGCGGCGCCCAGCATGGTCGCCTCGGTGTGCACGTTGGGCAGGTTCGCCTCGGCCAGCAGCGCCCGGCCCTCGACGTCGTTGGTGCCGTCGAGGCGGACCACGAACGGCACGTCGGGCTCGATCGAGCGGAACGCCTCGATCAGGCCGCGCGCCACCTCGTCGCAGCGTGTGATGCCGCCGAAGATGTTGAACAGCACGGCGCTCACCTTCTCGTCGGAGATGATCACCTCCACCGCGCTCGTGATCGCCTCCGCCTTGGAGCCGCCGCCGGCGTCGAGGAAGTTCGCCGGCCGGCCGCCCGCCTGGGCGACCACGTCGAGCGTCGACATGACCAGGCCCGCGCCGTTGCCGAGGATGCCGACGTTGCCGTCGAGCTTCACGTAGGTGAGCCCGCGCTCCTTGGCCATGCGCTCCTGCGGGTCCTCCCCCGAGGCGTCGCGCAGGGCGGCCACGTCGGCGTGGCGGTAGAGCGCGTTGTCGTCGATCGTGACCTTGGCGTCGAGCGCAACGACCTCGCGCGCGTTCGTGATCAGCAGCGGGTTGACCTCGACGAGCGTGGCGTCCTCTGCCACGAACACGTCGTATAGCTGGCCCAGCATCGCGCCCACAGGCCGGATCACGTCGGCGGCGATGCCCGCCTCGAAGGCGAGCCGGCGGCCGTGGAACTCCTGGAAGCCGAGCAGCGGGTCCACGTGCAGCATGCGCATGGCCTCCGGGTCCGTTTCGGCCACGGCTTCCACGTCCATGCCGCCCATGCGCGACAGCATTGCCATCGGCTGCTTGGCCGAGCGGTCGAACACGATCGCCGCGTAGTACTCCTCGTCGATCTCGCTCGCCTTCTCGACCCAGACCTCGTGAACGGTGAAGCCGCGGATGTCCATGCCCAGGATCGCCTGGGCGTGCTGCTCGGCCTCGGCGCGGTCCGACGCGAGCTTGATGCCGCCCGCCTTGCCACGCCCCCCGATCTGGACCTGAGCCTTGATTACGACCGGGTATCCGAGCTCTTCGGCAGCCTCGACGGCCTCCGAGACGGTCGCCGCATGCCGCCCGTCGGGCACGGGCACACCGTGCTTCGAGAACAGCTGTTTGCCCTGGTATTCGAGTAGGTCCATTCGGGATAGATAGGATGCTCGGCCGCTGCGCCGGGGGGCGCGGACCCTATCGAAACGACTGAATGGCACTTCCTACAGACGTCAAGTTCCTGACCTTCGACTGCTATGGCACCCTGATCGACTGGGAGAGCGGCGTATACGACGCATTCCAGAAGGAGGCCGACCGCGACGGCTTCACGATCGACCGGGACATCCTGATCCCGCGCTTCATAGACGTGCAGCGCGACATCCAGCGCGGCTCGTACGAGCTCTATGCCGAGGTCCTGCGCCGCACGGCCGTTCGCGTGGCGGCCGAGCTGGGCTGGGACCTCGAGCCATCGCGCTCGAACTTCCTGCCCAACAGCGTGCCGGCCTGGCCGGCGTTCCGCGAGACCAACGCACAGCTGGAGCGCTTCGCCAAGAAGTACGAGCTGGGCATCCTCTCCAACATGGACGACAAGCTGTTGGGTGCGACGCGGCGGCACTTCCGCGCGGACTTCGACCTGGTGGTCACCGCCCAGCAGGTGCGCTCCTACAAGCCCGATCCGGCGCACTTCAAGGAATGCGCGCGGCGGATCGGCTCAATCAAGAAGCACTGGGTGCACATCGCCTCGGGGTATCCGACCGACATCGAGCCGTGCATCAAGGAGAAGATTCCGGTCATCTGGGTCAACCGCCACGGCGAGGAGATCGAGGGCGGGCGCAAGCCGGACGCCGAGGTCAAGACCTTCCGCGACGCCGGCAAGCTGCTGAAGGCCGCGTAGCCCTTGCGCGCCGTGTCCGTCAGTTCGGATGCGCTGGTCGTCACCAGCGGCTTCTGGCAGACGAACGCGGTGGCGCTGCGCGCGGCCGGCGAAGCGCTGCTGATCGACTCGCCCTACCTGCCCGACGAGCTCGACGCACTGCCGAGCCTGCTGGCCGGAGCGGGGTTCGAGCCCGACGGGCTGCTCGCCACACACGCCGATTTCGACCACCTGCTGGGTCGCCTGGCCTTCCCGGGGATGACTCTCGGGCTGGGCGAGGGCTCGGTGGAGCGGTTGCAGCGCGAGCCGGGAGGCGTCCAGCGCGCCCTGCGCCACTACGACGCCGAGTTCTATGTGACGCGGCCCGCGCCGCTCGCGCTCGGGCAGGTGCAGGGGCTTCCGGTGCCCGGTCGCGTCGACATCGGCGACCGCGAGCTCGAGCTGCATCCGGCGGAAGGTCACACCGCCGACGGGATGGCGCTCTTCGACCGTGCTCTCGGCCTGCTGGTGGTGGGGGACTACGTCTCCGACGTCGAGATCCCGTGGATCTCGAAGAGCGGCTCGCTCGAGGAGTACAGGGCGACCCTCGCGCGGCTCGCGCCGCTCGTGGAAGAGGCCGCGACGGTCGTGCCCGGCCACGGCGCTCCGCACGACCGCGAGACGGCGCTGCGCCTTGTCGACGAGGACATGGACTACCTGGACGCGTTGGAGCGCGGCGAGGAGCAGCCGCTGCCGAGCGGCCGCGACTCGAAGGCCCAGCGCGGGATCCACGCGGAGAACCTCACCCGGGTTTGAGCCCCATGCGAGCATTCTGTCCGCCGCGGATTGCGCCTCCGTTAAGAG
>JACCSF010000203.1 GCA_013813135.1 Thermoleophilaceae bacterium
GAGTACATCGGCTGGTTCAACGACAGCCGACTGCATGAGTCGCTCGACGATCTCCCACCGTCAGAGTTTCGAACGGCTGAGCCAGACCAGTAGCTTGGAAATCTCCCTCAAATGAAAAGAGGGACCCAACCAAACCGGTCTCCGCGACACCCAGCCCGGCTCAGCGAGAATGTATAGGCCGCGGCCGCAGCCGCGAAACGACGCGTTCGGCTTGCAGCTGACGCTGATGTTGGGCCCGATGGACGGCGGTTGGGATGGCGAGTGGACCTTGGGCCAGTTGCGGCGGGGGTGGCAGATCTATCGCCGCGGGTTGACCGAGCATGCGGAGTCGATCGGCCGGCCAGGGACGCGGCCGTGGGCTTGGTGGGTTTTCGACCGCGGCTTCGAGGATGAGCCGGATGCTGGGAGGCGGCTGCGTACCTGGCCGAACACGGGTTGTTAACGGAACGGGAGCGCCAGGCGCTCGGCGACTGACCGCCGACCGCGTCCTAACGGATTAGGCGGCCAGGACCGAGCACGCGAAGCGCCGCTGTGACGCACACCGTGCCGCTCACTACCCTGCGGACGCCCGTGACAACCAAGGGCAGTGGATCTGTTTGCCTCCGTTGTGCACGGGGATCCGATCGAGCAGCCGGGCGGCTGCAGCCGGGGGCTAGCGGTGTTCGCTTCCGTCTTTGTCGACGCGTCCTTCTTGGTGAGCCGCCGTTCGTACCTGCGAGCCGCCTCGAGATGGTGCCGCCCGGCGCGTTCGGCGGCTGCTGCTTGGCGGGCCAACTCGACGGCGGTGTCGTAGAACGCCGCGTGCGCCGAGTCCTCCCGCGCCTTCTTGGCACGCTGCTGCGCCGCCTCTGCTTGTTCGCGCTCCCCTAGCCCTAGCCGGGGGATAAGGTTCCGGGCGATGGCGCTCGCCGACGACTTCCAGGCCGTGCTCGACTCGCTGCCGCCCGATTGGACCCAGATGGAACTGGACCTGCGCATCTTCGACGAGGACCGCTACGTCGAGGGGGCCACGCTGTTGGTGCAGATCAACGCCATGCCGTACTCCGAGCACGATTGGCACTGGCGTCTGCGCGTGGCGCACGAGTTCGGTCACGCGGCCGCGCCCGAGACCGTCCACGGCACGCTCGCCCTGCTCGACGAGCAGCGCATCAAGGGCGAGCTCGAGCTGCGGGAGGCCCGCACGGGGCGGGTCGAGGTCACTCAGATGTGGGGCCGCCCGGAGTCGGTGCGCCGGGAGTTCCGCGAGCGCCGCGCCCAGTAAGCAGTGGCCCGCGTCTCCCTGCACTCGCCCGACCTGCTGTTCGGCTCGAAGGTCGAGGGCGCCCTGCGCGCAGCGGGCCACGAGGTCGTGCGCACCGACGACGGCGAGGTCGCGGTCGTGGATCTCACGACGGGAGAGGTGCCGGCCCCGCCGGCGGGCGTCCCGACCGTCGCCTACTACCTGCACACCGACCAGGACACGCGCCAGCGGGCCGAAGCGGCCGGCTACGACCTCGTGGTGCCGCGCTCGCGCATGAACCGAGAGGCGGTGCAGCTGGTGGAGAGGCTGCTCGAGCTTTGAAGCTGGCCGTCGTGACCGGCGCGTCGTCGGGAATCGGCGCCGCCAGCGCGAGGCTGCTCTCCCGTGACGGCTGGCGCGTGCTGCTGGTGGCGCGGCGCGCCGACCGCCTGGACGGGCTGGCCAGCGAGCTCGGCGACGCGGTCGCGGTCCCCGCCGACCTGACCGACGCGGAGGCCCCGCAGCGGATCCGCGCGGCGGTCGAGCGGGAGGGGGCCCGGCTCGAGCTGCTGGTCAACAACGCCGGCGCCGAGTGGCGCTCCTCCTTCGCCGACGGCGGCTACGAGAACGTGCGTCGCACGATGCAGGTGAACTTCGACGCGGCGGTGCGCCTCACCGAGGCGCTGCTGCCGCTGTTGCGCGCATCGGCGCCGAGCTCGATCGTGAACGTCAGCTCCGTCGCGGGGCGCGTCGGTCGGCCCAAGAACGGCGCGTACGCCGCCTCGAAGTTCGGGCTGGCCGGCTGGAGCGAGTCGATCGGGGTGGAGGAGCAGGCCAACGGCGTGCACGTGGGTGTCGTGCTGCCTGGCTTCATCGCCACCGAGGGCTTTCCGCACAAGCGGCTGCGCGCCAGCGCGCGCACCCGTTGGCTCGTCTCGACTCCCGAGAAGGTCGCGCGGGCGATCGTGGCCGCAGGGCCGGGCGGCAGACGCGAGGTGTACGTCTCGCGTCCCTACGTGCTGGTGCCGAAGCTGCGCCACCTGTTCCCAGGGTTGACGCGGCGGTCGCTGGGCGGTGGGCGGCTCTAGGGCGGGAAGGCCCGCTCCACGTCCGGGCGGCGCTCGAGGATCCCGAAGCGGGCGTCGAAGCGGGCCCACCCTTCCAGGGCGCGGCGGTCGAGCCGGATCGGGGGGCGCAGGGCCGGGGCCACGGCGCCGAGCTGGGCGCGCACCAGCGGCTCGTCCGCGCCCGAGACCTCCACGAGCTGGTCGATCGTCGCCTCCCGGTCCGCCAGGGCGGCCCGCGTGCCGGCCACCAGCTTCGCCAGGACCCCGTTCATGTCCCGGGCGTTCTCGCGCTCGACGGCGAGCACGAGCTCGGGGTAGCGGGGGGCGCCGTAGTCGTCCACGCGGAACTCGCGGGTCTGGACGCCACGCCGGCGCAGGGCGACCCCCTCAACGTTCCAGAACGCCACCACCGCGTCGACCTTTCCGGCGATCAGGCTCGGCACGGCGGTGAACCCGATCGTGGTGCGCTTGACCTTGGAGTAGTCGCCGCCGTCGCTTTGCACGACGGCGCGCAGCACGGCATCGTCGGAGGCGAGCCCGGTCACGCCGACGCGCTCGCCCTCGAGATCGCGCGGCCGCCGGATGCCGGGACGGCCGATCACCGCGGCCAGCGGGCGCTGGACGAGGGCGCCGACGCCGACGATGTCCTCGCCGCGCTCGCGGGCCAGGCCGAGGTCGTGGATGTCCACGACCGCGAGGTCGGCCCGGCCGGTCGCGAGCAGCTTGAGCGAGTCGGTGGAGGAAGACGGGACGCGCACCCGCAGGTCCGGGCCTTCCGCGGCGTAGATCCCGGCGTGCACCGGATTCGGCTGGAAGTCGAGCGCGAGCGTGACCGGCCCGCCTTTGTCGGCGGAGTCGCCGCCGCACCCGCTCCCGGCCAGCAGGAAGGCCGCTGTCAGAAGCAGGAGGACGGCTCGCATCCAGTCGAACCCTATGCGTCCCTAGACTGCGAAAGCGGATGCGGCGGGTCACGTTCTCACGGAACTTCACGCTGTCGCTGTCGCGAACGTGCCAGTGCTACTGCAAGTACTGCGCGTTCGCCACGCACCGCGCCCACCTCTACTCGCCGGACGAGGTAGAGAAGCTGCTCGACGACGCCGGCAGGCGCGGGGCGAAGGAGCTGCTCGTGCTGACCGGCGAGAAGCCGGAGGTGAACGCCGGGGTGGCGGCGCGCCTGGCGGAGTACGGCCACGCCGACTTCATCTCGTACCTCGCCTGGGCCTGCGAGCGGGCGCTCGAGCGCGGCATGCTGCCGCATACGAACGTGGGCGTGTGCTCGCGGGAGGAGCTGGCGCGCCTGCGGGAGGTGACGGCCTCGCAGGGGCTGATGCTCGAGTCCGTCAACCCCGATCTCGTCGTGCACCAGGGTTCGCCGACCAAGCACCCGTCCGCGCGGCTGGAGACGATTCGCACCGCGGGTGAGCTGCGCATCCCGTTCACGAGCGGCATCCTGGTCGGGATAGGGGAGTCGCCGCAGGAGCGCGTCGCCGCGCTCGAGGCGCTCGCCGATCTGCACCGCGAGCACGGCCACCTGCAGGAGGTGATCCTGCAGAACTTCGTCGCGCATCCGCGCTACTACGGGGCCGAGCCGGCAGAGATCGCAGACGAGGCGCAGCGCTCGGATAGCCACGGCGAGCGGGCGGCGCTGCCCGCCTGGGCGACCCCGATTTCCCTCGACGACATGCGCGCGCTCGTGCGCGAGTGCCGCCGGCTGATGCCGGACGTGGGCGTCCAGATCCCGCCCAACCTGTCGGACTGGTGGCTCCCGCTCGTGGAGGAGGGCGCCACCGACCTGGGCGGGCTGTCCGCCAACGGCGATCACATCTCGCCCGAGCACCCGTTCCCGTCGGTGCACCGGATGCGCAAGCAGCTCCAGCCACGCGGGTACGCGCTGACCGAGCGGCTCTGCGTCTACCCGCAGTACATGGACCCGGAGTGGATGGAGCAGGGCGTCCTGGATCTGGTGAAGCTGCGCTTCTGGTCGTTCATCCCGCGGCGCGGATCCGGTCGCCGCGAGGAGCGGCCGATCCGCCGCGATCTGGTGCCGGGCGCCGT
>JACCSF010000213.1 GCA_013813135.1 Thermoleophilaceae bacterium
CGGTGACCTCGGCGCGAGCGCAGTCGAGCAGCGGCTCCATGAGGTTGCCCTCGCCGCTCGCGACCTCGGAAAGCGCGCCGAGTGCTCGCTCCACGTCCGCCGAGTCGCGCCGCCCGCGCACCGATGCGGTGCGGTCGATCTGCTTGCGCTCGAGCTCCGGCGGGATGTGCAGGATCTCGAGCTGGCGCTCGTCGGCCTGCTGGTGGCGGTTGACGCCGACGATGATGCGCTCGCCGCGCTCGATCTCCTCCTGCAGCGTGAACGCCGCGTCGGCGATTTCGCGCTGCGGGTAGTTCTGCTTGACCGCCTCGACCATCCCGCCCAGCTCGTCGATCCGGGCGAAGTACGCGTATGCCTTCTCCTCTAGCTCGTCGGTCAGCGCTTCCACGAAGTACGAGCCGCCCAGGGGGTCGATCGTGTTCGTCACACCGGTCTCGTGGGCGATGATCTGCTGGGTCCGCAGCGCCAGCCGAACCGCCTCCTCTGTGGGCAGCGCCAGCGCCTCGTCGAACGAGTTGGTGTGCAGCGACTGCGTTCCGCCCAGCACCGCCGAGAGCGCCTCGGTGGCGGTCCTGACCACGTTGTTGAGCGGCTGCTGCGCGGTCAGCGACACGCCGGCCGTCTGGCTGTGGAAGCGCATCAGCAGGGAGCGCTCGTCCCTGGCGCCGAAGCTGTCGCGCAGCTCGCGCGCCCAGATCCGCCGCGCGGCCCGGTACTTGGCGATCTCCTCGAAGAAGTCGATGTGCGCGTTGAAGAAGAACGACAGCCGCGGGGCGAAGTCGTCAACCTGGAGGCCGCGAGCGAGCGCGTGCTCGACATAGGTGAAGCCGTCCTTGAGCGTGAACGCCAGCTCCTGCTGCGCGGTCGAACCGGCCTCGCGGATGTGGTAGCCGCTGATGCTGACCGGGTGCCAGCGCGGCATCCGCTCCGCACAGAACTCGACCATGTCCGTGACGAGGCGCATGGCCGGGTCGACGGGAAAGCACCACTCCTTCTGAGCGATGTATTCCTTGAGGATGTCGGTCTGGATCGTGCCCGCCAGCCGCTCCGGCCCGACGCCCTTGCGCTCGGCCGCAACCACGTAGAAGGCGAGCATCACCGCCGCCGGGGCGTTGATCGTCATCGACGTCGACACCGCCCCCATGTCGATCCCGCCGAACAGCGTCTCCATGTCGTCCAGCGAGTCGATCGCCACGCCCTCGCGACCGACCTCGCCCTCCGAGCGCGCGTGGTCGGAGTCGTGGCCCATCAGCGACGGCATGTCGAACGCCGTCGACAGCCCGGTCTGGCCGTGCTCGAGCAGGTAGCGGAAGCGCTCGTTGGTCTCCTCGGCCGTGCCGAAGCCGGCGAACTGGCGCATCGTCCACAGCCGGCCGCGGTACATCGACGGGTACACCCCGCGCGTGAAGGGGAACTCGCCCGGAAAGCCGATCCGCTCACCGAACGACCCCACATCCTCGGGGCCGTAGAGCGGCTCGACGGGCTCCCCGCTCAGCGTCGTGAACAGCGCGTCCCGCTCCGGCGTACGGGCATAGCGCTCAACAAACCAGCGCTCGGCATCGGTCACGGGTCGCGCGGGTGCAGCCACTTCGATCAGTGTAAGTGCGGCCCGGGCAGGGACGCTTGCAAACGGCGGCGACGAAGGGGTCCAGGCGAGTGTGGGCCCGCACTAGCGTCGCAACCAACGACGCCGCGAGCCCTGCGGACGCAGGCGCGCCACGGCGTAGCCCCCGCCACCGCCGACCAGCGCCACGGCCGCCGTGGCGGCGCCGATCTTCAGCAGCGGCCCGAGGCGGTCGAAGCGCATGATCCGCCAGCCCTCGGCGCGGGCGATCTTCTCGAGCGCGCCGTCCGGGTTCACCGCAACCGGGTGGCCGACCGCGCGCAGCATCGGCAGGTCGGACTCTGAATCGGAGTAGGCGTAGGAGTCGGCGAGGTCGATCCCCTCGCGGGCGGCGAGCTGGCGGATCGCCTCGGCCTTGCCCTCGCGATAGGTGAACGGCCCGGCGGGCCTGCCGGTGTAGACGCCGTCGCGCACCTCTGAGCGCATGCCCACGCCGCCGTCCAGCACGAGCACGTGCGCCAGCACCTCGGCCAGCTCCTGCGACGCGGCGGTGACGATGTACGCGGGCCGCCCGGCGTCCTGGTGGGCGTAGGCCTCGCGCAGAACCTCGCGGTAGAGCAGCGGCAGGATGCCCGCGAGCACGTCGGGACCCAGGCGCCGCAGGTCGATCACGCGCTGCCCGGCCAGCGAGTCGAGGATGCGCTGGCGCAGGGCATCCGTGTCGGCGTCGTTGGAGCCCTGAAGCCGGAACTTGATGTTGGCCCAGGCGTCCTTGGCGAGCTGGCGGCGCGACAGGATGCCGTGCTTGTAGGCGGCGCGCCCGAAGTGCAGCGCGCTGGAGCCCTCGATCAGGGTCTTGTCCAGGTCGAAGAAGGCGGCACCCTGCATGCCCCGGAGACTAGGCAGGGCCACAATGTCGGCGTGGATCCCGCCTTCGAAGAGCGACTGAGGGAGGCCTACGCGGCCTTCGTCCGGGTCGAGGACCCGGAGGGGCCGCTCGTGATCGTGCCGCGCGCACTCGGCCAAGCCGAGCGCTTGCGGCTTAGGAGCCGTTCACCTCGACGATCACGGCGTCGCCCTGCCCGCCGCCCGAGCAGATCGCAGCCACGCCGAGACCGCCTCCGCGGCGCCGCAGCTCGTTCACGAGCGTCATCAGGATGCGCGCGCCGCTGGCTCCGATCGGGTGCCCGAGTGCGATCGCGCCACCGTTCACGTTCACCTTCGACTCGTCCACGCCGAGCATCCGCATGGAGTTCAGCGCAACCGACGCGAACGCCTCGTTGATCTCGAACAGGTCGATGTCGTCCACCGACAGGCCGGCCTTCTCGAGCGCCGCCTGGGTGGCGTTGGCCGGCGTGCGCGCCAGGTAGGGGAAGTCGTCGGCGACGGCGGCCTGGGCGACGATCGTCGCCAGCACGGCGCGCCCGTTCTGCTTGGCCCACTCGTCGCTCGACAGCACCAGCGCGCCCGCTCCGTCGTTGACCCCGGGCGCGTTGCCGGCCGTGTGCGAGCCGTCCTTGTGGAAGGCGCCGCGCAGCTTGGAGAGCGACTCCAGCGACGAGTCGCGCCGGGGCGCCTCGTCGATCTCGACCGCGGTGCCGCCCTTCTTCGAGGTGATCGTCACCGCCACGATCTCCTCGGGCAGACGGCCCTCGTCGGTGGCCTGCACCGCCAGCTCGTGGGAGCGCAGCGCGAACCTGTCCATGTCGGCGCGCGTGATCTCGAGCTCGTCCCCGACCTCGTCCGCCTCCTCGCCCATGTGCTTGCCGGAGAACGGGTTGGTGAGGCCGTCGTGGACCATGCCGTCGAGCGCCTTCGCGTCGCCCATCCGGTAGCCGGAGCGGGCCTGCTTGAGCAGGTAGGGCGCCTGGGACATCGACTCCATCCCGCCGGCCACGGCGACATCGAGGTCGCCGCTGCGCACCGCCTGGTCGACTATGCCGGCCGAGCGCAGGCCCGAAGCGCACACCTTGTTGACGGTCTCGGAGGGGACCTCCTTCGGGATCCCGCCCTTGATCTGGGCCTGGCGGCTGGGGATCTGGCCCTGTCCGGCCTGGAGCACCTGTCCGAAGACGACCTGCTGCACCTGGTCGGGGGCCACCTCGGCGCGGTCGAGCGCCGCGGCGATGGCCGTGCCGCCGAGGTCGGTGGCGTCCTGGGAGGCGAGGCCGCCTCCCATCTTGCCGAACGGCGTCCGAGCGGCGCCGAGAATCACGGTCTTGGGCATCGAGTTCAGTCTCCTTCGTGCACTCCTGGGCCGGCAACCTTAGCGGCGCGAGCCCTTGAGCTCGCCCGCGCGCACCCGGCCGAGCCGGACGCTTGCGGCTAGCATGCCCGGCTCGTGGCCTTGATGCATGTGACTGCCCGCGGCGGCGCCCCGGAGGAGACGGCAGCGGACACCCGGGTGGTGGGGCTGTTCGAGGGCGAGTCGCTCGCGGACGAGAGCCTCCAGCGCCTGGTGGAGCTGGGCGAGGCGAAGCCGGGCCTGAAGAAGGTGGCCGTGGCGCACGAGGACGCGCCCGGCGGCGGCCAGCGCCGCGTCCTGATCGCGGGCCTCGGCAAGCGCGGGGAGTTCGACGCCGAGCGCGCCCGGGTGGCGGCCGCCGCCGCGGCGGGTCGCGCCAAGGAGCTCGGCGCCGTGTCCCTCTCGTGGGCCGCCCCGGATGGCGACGGCATCGCCGCAGGGCTGGTCGAGGGCACCCTGCTCAAGCTCTATTCCTTCGACCGCTTCAAGGCGTCGAAGGGGGACGACAACGGCGGGATCGAGTCGTTCGAGGTGGCGGGCGCAGACGAGGCCGAGGTCGAGCGCGCCCGCGTGGCCGCCGACGCCGCCAACGCCGCCCGCGACCTGCAGAACCTGCCGGCGAACATCGCCACCCCCGCCTTCCTCGCCGAGCGCGCCGTCGAGATCGCCGAGGAGCACGAGGCGCTGGAGGTCGAGCTGCTCGACCGGGAGGGGATCGTGGCCCACGGCATGGGTGCGCTCGCGGCGGTCGCCCAGGGGACCCACGAGGAGCCGCGCCTGATCGTGCTCCGCTACCGCCCCGCCGGCGCGACCGGTCCCCACCTCGGCTTTGTCGGCAAGGCCGTGACCTTCGACACCGGCGGGATCTCGATCAAGCCCTCGGCGAAGATGCAGGAGATGAAGTTCGACATGTCCGGCGGCGCCGCCGTGATCGAGGCCACGGGGGCGATCGCGCGGCTCGGGCTGCCGGTCACGCTGACGGCCGTGGTCCCGTCCACCGAGAACATGCCGAGCGGCCACGCCGTCAAGCCGGGCGACATCGTCACCGCCCTCGACGGCACGACGATCGAGGTCAACAACACCGACGCCGAGGGGCGCCTGATCCTCGCGGACGCGCTGGCCTACGCGGTCGAGCAGGGCGCCGAGCGGATCGTGGACCTGGCCACGCTTACCGGCGCCGTGCTGTTCGCGCTCGGCCACACCTACGCGGGTCTCTGGTCGAACGACGACGCCTGGTTCGAGCAGGTCCGAGAGGCCAGCGAGGCCAGCGGCGAGCTCGGCTGGCGCATGCCGCTCCACCCCGAATACTTCGAGCTGACCAAGGGCACGGTCGCCGACCTGCAGAACGCGGCCGAGGCGCGCGTGGCGCAGTCGAACTATGCCGCCGAGTTCCTGCGGCAGTTCGTCGCCGACCGGCCCTGGGTGCACGTGGACATCGCCGGGACGGCCTGGGGAATGTCGCGGAACTACGTCGGCAAGGGAGCCAGCGGCTTCGGCACCCGGATGCTGATCGAGCTCGCTCGCCGAGCGGCTTCCTGACGGTTTCTCGCCTGATCCCGTGCTGTTTCACGCTGTGTGACATGGATCACACAACGGTTATGTACCGGGTTTGGGTGGTTACGGTGCCTGCGTAAGCCGGAAACCGGCCCTGTTCGCGCGGCGGGGGAGAAAGCGCGCGAACTCGGCAAGCCCTGGCGGCGCCTCGGCGCCTGCCGGGCAGTCTTACCCGGAGGTGACTTTCTCTGTCTCGACGGAGATCGATCGTCGCGTGCGCATGCGCGGCGGGTGCGGCCTTGGCCGCACCCGTTGCGGAAGGGCGCACAAGCCAGCAGCTGTTCGTTTCAGAGACCGACGCATTCGTGCCGGCCTCGCAGCTGCCTGGCACCGCCATTCAGCACACGTATCTGAAGCTGTACGAGAAAACCAAACGCCGGGGCGGACGCCCCGGCCGGAACATCCTGTTGAACGGCATCGCGACCCATCAGGGTCGCGTGCGGTCGGCCACGCGGGCCGAGTTCCGCCGCTCGATCCCGATCCTGAGGCGCGCCTCCACGGCCGCCACCGGGACCGGGGGAGCGGCGAGCGCTCAGCTCGAGGCCATCGCCCAGTGCGAGTCCGGCGGTGACCCGACCGCCATCGGCGGCGGCGGCCTCTACCGCGGCAAGTACCAGTTCAGCTACGGAACCTGGCAGTCCGCAGGCGGCAGCGGCGACCCCGCCGCCGCCCCCGAGGCCGAGCAGGACCGGCGCGCCGCCGCCCTGCTCGCCCGTGACGGAGCCGGTCAGTGGCCGGTGTGCGGGTCGTGAGGCGCGTGCGAGTCACAGTTCTGCTGACGGCGTGCGCCTGCGCGCTGGCGGTCGCTCTGCTGGTGCCCGCC
>JACCSF010000233.1 GCA_013813135.1 Thermoleophilaceae bacterium
GCCCATGGCCTCGAAGCCGGCGGCGTAGGCGTCGAGCGCCGCGGCGACGCTCAAGCCGAGCTCGGCCACCACGACGAGCGCGGCCGGGGCCGTGGGCGCGCTCAGGTGGGCGATGCCGGGAAGGTAGGTGTCGTCGAAGTCGAGCACGTGGCCGGCGGTGCCCGCGAAGACCACGGGGTCCTGCAACTCGCGCGCGGCGCGGGCCGCCGGCTCCTCGCGCCCGCGCGCGGCACAGGCGAGCCAGTCGAGCAGGGCGGTGGCGTAGCGCGGGTCACGCATGGTCAAGCCGCTCGCGAAACTGTTTCGCCCCCATCACGTCGGCCCCGCGCTCGCGCACCCGCGACGCCAGCTCGGCGTCGGAGGTGACCACCCGCAGGCTCGCCGGGTC
This sequence comes from Thermoleophilaceae bacterium, assembly GCA_013813135.1. Lineage (GTDB taxonomy): Bacteria > Actinomycetota > Thermoleophilia > Solirubrobacterales > Thermoleophilaceae > JACVRW01. The sequence goes on from JACCSF010000233.1 coordinate 389, forward strand.
GTCCGACCCGGCGACCAACGCGGCGATGTCGTCGTCGGCCGCGTTGCGGCCGCTCCGCGAGGCGAAGCGCACGTCGACGTCCCCGGCGTCCTGGACGGGGAAGGGGCGCCCGTCGAAGACCACGGTCACGGGCCCGTCGAGGACCTGCAGCTCATGGACAAGCTGCTGCATGGCGCCCGGCCGGTCGTGCCACCAGCCGGTCGGGCGCGAGCCGATCACGTTCATGCCGTCGACGACCCAGCGCTTCACGACGGACGGCGAGCGCGCGGCGCGCGCGAACCTTCCTCCGTCACGCCCGCGAGACGCTCGCTCTCGTCCCAGAGGCGGCGGCGAGCGTCGGCGTCGTCCGCCTGCGGGTCGGTCCCCGACTCGCGCGTGCCGTTGTAGAAGCGGCCGCTCACACCGTCGAGCGAGGGGTCGGTGATCAGGCGCAGGGTTGCGTCCGCGCCCTCCTCGACCGAGCTCATCGGCCTCCCGAGCGCGCCGCGCACCATGTTGGTGTCCATCAGCGTGGCCGGGTGGAGCGCGTTGACGGTCACGTCGCGGTCCGCCAGCCGCTGCGCCAGCTCGTTCGTGAACAGCACCTGGGCGAGCTTGCTCCTGGCGTAGGCGGCGTAGCCCTCCCAATCGCGCTCGAACATCAGGTCGTCGAAGTCGAGCGGCTGCTGGCCGATCGAGGAGACGTTCACGATGCGCGCCGGCTCGCGCACCTTGGCCAGGAGCAGAGCGGTGAGGAGGAAGTGCGAGAGGTAGTTGACGGCGAAGGTGAGCTCGTGGCCGTCGGCGCTCTCCCGGCGCTCCGCCACGATGATGCCGGCGTTGTTGACGAGCGTGTCGAGCTCGTCGACCTGGTCGGCCAGCCGCCGCACGTCGTCGAGCTTCGCCAGATCCGCCACCAGCCCGCGCTCGGCCCCGATCTCCGCACAGACGCGCTCGACCTTGTCCGGATCGCGCCCGTGGACCAGCACCTTCGCCCCGCGCCCGACCAGCTCCTCGGCCGCCTGCCGGCCGAGACCGTCGGTCGACCCGGTCACGAGGATGGTCTGCTCGTCGAGCGGCCTCACTTCCGTGTCTTCCGCACGTACACGACCAGCGCAGCGACCACGATCAGGCCCGCGATCGCCTGAAGGCCGATCCGAAGCACGTCGCCCTCGTCCTCCGTGAGGTTGCCGATCGCGCCGAAGAGAACGGTCGCACCGAAGAAGACGACTATGGCCCAGAGCAGCGTGTTGCGATCCACGGCGGGTGACGATAGCCGCGGGCTACCCTCCTGCGGTGACCGAGCGGCCGGTACTGGCGGGGCTCCTGGGCGCGCTGGTGATCGCCTTCTCGGCCATCCTGGTGCGGCTGGCCGACGTGTCGCCGACGACGGCGGCGTTCTTCAGGTGCGCTTACGCGCTGCCGCCGCTGGCGCTGCTGGCCTGGCTCGAGCGCCGGCGCCACGGGCCACAACGGCCGCGCGATCGGATGCTCGCGTTCGGCGCCGGGGTCATCTTCGCGGCCGACCTGATCTTCTGGAACTACTCGATCCAGGCCGTCGGCGCCGGACTGGCGACAGTGCTCGGCAACGTGCAGGTGGTGCTGGTGGCGCTGATCGCCTGGGTGGCGCTGGGCGAGCGACCGGCGTCCCGAACCCTGGTCGCGATCCCGATCGTGTTGACCGGGGTAGTGCTGATCTCCGGGGTGGTCGGCTCGGGCGCGTACGGGGACGACCCGCTGCTGGGCGTCGTCTACGGACTGCTCACGGCGGTCTCCTATGCGCTCTTCCTGCTGATCCTGCGGCAGGCGGGGAGCAGCGAGCGCCCGCCGGCCGGGCCGCTGTTCGACGCCACGCTGGCCGCTGCCGTGTTCTGCGCGATCGCCGGGGTCGCGATCGGCGACATCGACTGGGTCCCGGGACTGGAGTCGCAGGCGTGGCTGGTGCTGCTGGCGCTGTCGTCGCAGGTGCTGGGGTGGATGCTGATCTCGGTGTCGCTGCCACGGCTGCCGGCGGCGCTGACGTCGATCGTGCTGATGCTGCAGCCGATGTGTGCGGTGCTGTTGGGTGCGGTGCTGCTGTCCGAGGCGCCCTCGGCCGTCCAGCTGAGCGGGGTGGCGATCGTGCTGGCCGGGGTGGCGTTCGCGACGCTGGGAGCGCGTCCGCGCGAACCGTCACCCGCTTGAGACAATCGTGGGCATGGCGCACTACCAACGAGCCGGCTGGTTCACCAAGAACGTGTTCAACCGGACGGTGGCTGCTCTGACTCGGCTGGGCGTGAGCGTGGCGGGCTCCCGCGTGCTGGAGGTGCCCGGACGCAAGAGCGGCGAGCCGCGGCGGACGCCCGTGAACCTGATGACGTTCGAGGGGCAGCGCTACCTGGTCGCGCCGAGGGGGCACACGCAGTGGGTGCGCAACCTGCGCGTGAGTAAGTCCGGTCGGCTTCTGGTCGGGCGGCGCGGCGAGGAGTTCTCGGCCGTGGAGCTGTCCGACGACGAGAAGCCCGAGCTGCTGCGCGCCTATCTGAAGAAGTGGAAGTGGGAGGTCGGACAGTTCTTCGGAGGGGTCGGGCCGGACGCGCCGCAGGAGGAGTTACGGCGCATCGCGCCCGACCACCCCGTTTTCCGGATCAGCTGACTTCGCGCAACTCCGGCCCCGGTGGCGGGTTCGGCCCGACGAAGTGATCGCAGCCCTCGCCCCGCTGATGTGCGTCGCCGCGTGCGGGTTCAGCGCGCACGCCGTCCCGGCGGCCGGCACGGACCCGACGATCACCGGCTACCGGCCCGCCCAGCCGCACCGGGTCTGGGCGCCGCAGGGCGGCGGCCGCCGGCAGCTGCTGCTGCATTTCCCGGGCTCCGACGGCGGCACCGGTGGATCGAACCTGCTCGCCGAGCAGATGGCCCGGGACGGCTTCCACGTGATCAACCTCGGCGTACGACCCGGCCGGGGTCCCGGTGCGCTCCGTCTGCACGCCCGCGCGTGTCCCCACCCACCCCAGCTGCGCGCTCGACTTTCGCGGCGAGCGCTTCTACATCGCGATGCTCGGGCGGTCGTACGGCCCGCCGACGCCGACAGGCCGCATTCGGTGATGAACCGCCTGATCAAAGCTGCTCGGCTACCTGGAGCGCACGTATCCGGGCGAGGGCTGGAGCCGGTTCGTGTCGAGGTCGCCGAGTCGGGTCTACGGCGGGTTCAAGCACGTTGCCGGTGCGCGGGAGATCGATCCGCGCTACTGCGACGTGATCGTCGCGCGCTTCGAGTCGCTGTCCGGCCAGCGGGCAAGCAGGGGCGCCGTTAAGTACGGCGAGCAGGCCTGCCGCGTGGCCGGCATCTCGCCGAGCAGCTACTACCGCTGGCTCGAGCGCGGCGCCGAGCAGACGCACGGGATCTACCGCTCCGTCCACGACGCGGTGCGCCAGGCGGAGACCGAGGCCGAATATCACGCGGTCGCGATCGTCCGGCGCGCGATGGCAGACGACTGGCGTGCAGCGATCGCCATAGAGCCAGGCGCCTCGACAGCAACGACGGGGCGGGGCGGGACGCCTGCTCTTGCGAGAGGTTCAAGCCTGTGAGCTGATCCTCGCCGACCGACCGGTCTCGCCACCCGTGAGCCCTTCCCGGGCACGTCCCCCCGCCGGACCGTCCGCCTCGGCCACCTCCCACTGTGGCAGCTCCCCACCACAGAGCGGGCACGTCCGCGGGAAGCAGCTCCCACAGGGCGCGCGACTCCGCTGAACGCGCCGGCGAGCCGCAGCCCGCCTTCCGACCGGGGCGGAAGTTTCGCTCCAACTATCTCCTATCCCCCGCACGTCGCGCACTAGCTCAGGAAAGGGAAGCGTCCGGGCTCGGGCGACCCCTATACCCCCCCATACGTCGCACAGGAGCCCCATGACCCCCTTCCCACGAGCAGATCTTCCGCTGGCTTCAGCGGGAGAAGTCAGTCAGTCTGGACACCGGAGTATCGCTCGAGGCAACTAGGCGCCAAGGGGTGGAAGGCGGACCATCGAGCGCGAGCGCCCACGCTTCCCGGAAAGTCACTTGCCGCTCCTTCGACCCCCCCACCACCGCCGCCGTATCCCGGTCCTCCACATAGCGCCGCCCCCCAACCTCAACCTCGATCGTCATCGTCGCCGGCTCGCGCTCCACGTCCACCGCCACGATCCTGATCTGTTTCACGCGCGGACCGCGCACCACTAGCCGGGTCTTGCGCGAGGCGTCGCCGCCGTAGAGCAGCTGCGAGGTCGCCTCGGGCGAGGCGACCTCCTCCAGCGCCTCGTCGTCTCCGTCCACGGCCTCCGCCCACGCCGCCACCGCTCGGCGCGCTGCCGCCTCCAGCACATCCGGCGCGAAGCGGGCGTCGGCCAGCGACAGGTCCAGGGCTCGGGCTCGGGCGTCGCCGTCGAAATCGACCCCGGCCAGGTCGGCGGTCGTGAACCCGGGTCGGAGTCCGTCCTCCAAGGCCAGCTCCGTCAGCGCCTCGTCGGACAAGCGCGAGTCGGACCATGGTGAGGCCACGATCTCGGAATCCAGGTGGTGGTCGCCCTCCGCGCGCTGCTCGATCGACACCACCTTCCACGCGGCGTCACCGGAGCGGGCCAGTGTCCAGTACTCGCACAGCGTGATCTGCTCGGTCTTTGCCCCCGTACCCAATCTTCTGCCCGGACCCATCGATCACGAAGGCACGCAAGGAAGCCGTGATCCGCACCACCGCCCGGTCCTCCGTGTCGTCCTCCCGGTTCACCAGGCCCACGTACTCGATCCGCGGGGAACCCAGAACGGACACGCGGTTGTGCCACCCCTTCGCTGCGAAGTCGTCCAGCCGTCGCTTCCACTCCACCAGCAGGTCGTCTCCCACGAGCCCCGCCAGCCGCGCCACATCGCGTCCGTCCCACGCCTCCTGGCATGCCACGAACAGTCCCCGGGCGTGCGCCTCAAGCTCGGCCGAAGCGAAGTACGCGTCATCTTCCGCCGCCTCCGCCGAGGCCGTTCGCACCCGCGCATCCCGCTCGCGCACCTTGCGCCGGTAGCGCCAGCTGTGGATCACCAGGTACACGAGGAACACTCCGAAGAGGCCGAAGAAGAAGACGGCCACGATCGGATTGCCCGAGCCGCTGCCCGACCCACCGCCGCCCGAGAACCCGCCGCCCCCGCCACCGCCACCGCCTCCGCCGCCGAATCCCGAGCTGCCCCCGCCGGCCTGCGCCCACGCGGACGCCGCCAAAGCGCACGTAAGGAGAAGCCAGCCGGCGACGAGGGACAGGAACCGGGCCACGAAGCCCATGCTACGGCGCCCGCGCCATCCCGCCCGGCCACCCGGACGACCCAGTTAGCGCAATCTTCGCCCAGCAGCGGTCGCGCCAAGCGAAGACCGATGTTAGGTTCGGAACTTGTGAGCCGGCGGCGAGCCCAACGACGAATCAGGCGCGCCGCCACCCTGGCGATCCTCACCGCGGCGGCGCTTCCCGCCGCCGCGCAAGCGGGCGTCGTCGAGCCCGTTTCGGTCACCCGCCAGACCGACGTCCCCGCCGGTCAGACCCGCTCCCTCACCCTCAAATGCCCGGCCCGCGCCGTCGCCCTCAACGCCACCGCGACCTCCGCCCTCGACGCGACCAGCTCGCTCCCCGGCGCCGACGCTCGCCGCTGGACCTTCCGCTTCACCGCCGGCGACACGGCAACCACCGGCGGAGCCGTCCTGCGCTGCGTCCGCCTGCGCCTGCCCGAGCGCGTCTCGGGCGTCGGGCTTGCCGTGGAGACGAAGTTCCAACCTGTCCTCGAGGTGCCCCCGGGCTCGACCGTCAAGGTCGGTATGCGCTGCTCGCACGGCAATGTCCCCACCGGCTGGGGCCTCGACCGCACCGGCGCCGACAACGGGCTGGCGATCGCGGCCGCGGTTCCCACCAAGCGCGGCTGGTCCTTCGCCATCGAGAACGCCGGCACGACCCCCGCCGCCGGCAACCTCAGCACCCGCTGCCTCGAGCGCAAGCAGCGCGCCTCCAGCGGCCAGCGCCACGCCTTCTCCACCCGCGTCGCCTCCTTCAACGAGCAGCTCGAAGGCAGCGGCACCACGAGCCGGTCGTGCAAGCGGGGCGAATTCAGTGTCGCCACTGGCCTCTCGCTACCCGCCTCCGACGACATCCTCCTCACCCACACGCTCGTGGTCGGCCAGCGCGGCGGCGAGTGGAGCTTCGCTCAGCCCTCCGGCGCCACGTCAGTCAAGACAAGCCTCGTCTGCCTCGCGCGCACCACCGGCTTTCACCGCTAGCCGCCAGGTGCTACCGCGCGCGCCTCAGCTCCGGCTGGCGCAGAGTCGCCTCCCAGTCCACGGCGACATCCCCCTCCGACGAGACCAGCACGTCGATCGGCGTGTGGACCCGGTCCTCGTTCCCCGGTCGCAGCCTCGCCAGCGCCAGCAGCGGTACTCGGTCCGTGATGGCGATCGTCTTGCCGTCGCGCAGCTCCAGGGAGATCCGCCACTCGTCGCGCTGATCCACGCGTGAGCGCAGCGGACTCAGAGAAAGGAGGTCCGCCGAGGCCAGTCCCCACCCGGCACGGCGCTGATCCAGCTCCTCGTGGTGGCCGTTGACGTCGTGGATCTCGATCTCCCCGAGACCCGGCCACTCCTCCGGCTCCGGCCAGTCGTACTGCTCCTCGCCGCTCAGGAAGGTCAGCTTCGCGCCGATCCACTCTCCGGTCGCCGTCCAGTCGACGATCGCGACGGTGCGCTCGTTCTCGTGGGCCAGCACCATCACCCCGGCGCCCGGACCGACGATCCCGCGGATCTCGCGCGGGATGTGCTGGCGCACGCAGACCTCCACGTCGCCCCCCGGCCGGCGCACCCTCATCCGGATCAGCGCGACCTCGATCACCCGGCCGGTCACCTCGATCGCGGGCAGGTCGGCCAGCCCGGTGATCGCCGCGCCGCACGCCAGCGTGCACGCGTGCAGCCGCTCGATCACCTGCGGGTCGAGCTCGAACTCGATCGTGTCCTGGACGTCGGGCTCGACCAGAGGCTCGGGGGGCGGCGTTGCGGGGCGCTCGAGCGGCATCGGCGGGGCGGGCCGCACCGGAGCCTCCGTGAACGCGCGCAGCAGCCCGCGCCGCCGCACGCGCTTGCCAAGCTCGGTCAGGTCAATTCGTCGTTCCGCCACACCTACCTCCCGAATCGAGCGTAACCCACGTAAGTAGGATTCGCCCCCGGTCATGGACCTTTGTTTGAGCGACGAACAGCGCGACATCCAGCGTCTTGTGCGAGATTTCGCCGACGGCGAGGTGCGTCCGGTCGCCGAGGAGCTCGACCGCACCAAGAGCTTCCCGTACGAGATTGTGCAGAAACTGGGCAAACTCGGGCTGATGGGCATCCCCCACCCGCAGGAGTACGGCGGCGGGGGAGCCGACAACCTGAGCTACACGCTCGCGATCGAGGAGCTGGCGCGGGTGGACTCGAGCGTGGGCATCACCGTCGCCGCTCACACCTCGCTCGGGACCGGGCCGATCGTGGCCTTCGGCAGCGAACAGCAGAAGCAGGAGTGGCTGCCGGCCCTGTGCGCCGGCGAGCAGCTGGCCGCCTTCGGCCTCACCGAGCCCGAGGCCGGCTCGGACGCCGGCAACACCCGCACGCGCGCCGTCGCCGACAACGGCGACTGGGTCATCAACGGCGCCAAGCAGTTCATCACCAACGCCGGCACCGACATCACGGGCGTCGTGACCATCACCGCCCGCACCGGCGACTCCGAGGTCTCCAACCTCCTCGTGCCCAACGGCACGCCCGGCTACGAGATCGGCGAGGCCTACCGCAAGATGGGCTGGAACGCCTCGGATACCCGGCCGCTGAGCTTCGAGGACTGCCGCGTGCCCGACGAGAACCTGCTCGGTCCGCGCGGCGAGGGCTTCAAGCAGTTCCTGCAGACGCTCGACGGCGGGCGCATCGGCGTCGCCGCGATGGGCCTCGGCCTCGCCCAGGGCGCGCTCGACGAGGCGTTGAGCTACGCCAAGGAGCGGATCGCCTTCGGCAAGCCGATCTCCAAGTACCAGGCGATCCAGGCCAAGCTCGCCGACATGTCGACCGAGGTCGAGGCCGCCCGGCTGCTCACGTACAAGGCCGCGCTCGAGAAGGACGCCGGCAAGCCGTTCGGCCTGACCGCCGCGCAGGCCAAGCTGAAGACGGGCCGGCTCGCCGTGCGCGTCGCCGAGGAGGCCGTGCAGATCCACGGCGGCTACGGCTACATCGAGGAGTACCCCGTCTGCCGCTTCTACCGCGACGCCAAGATCCTCACGATCGGCGAGGGCACCGACGAGGTGCAGCAGATGGTGATCGCGCGGGCGCTGGGCTGCTGAGGGCCGCTAAGCCGCTCGCGAGGCGATCGCCTGCGAGAGCTCGTCCGGACCGACCACGAGGCGCGCTTCCGGGGTCGTGATGACCGCCTCGCCGTCCTCTTCGAGGTGCCAGCGAGCGTTCAGGATCGTGATGCCCACCAGCCGGCCACGGTTGTCGTACCGCAGCGCGTGTCCCTCGGAAGACGCGTCGAAATTGGAGGCGGTCTCCGGATCCCCGACATGCAGATAGAGAACGTCCGCATCGGCGTCGTAGCTGACGCGGTCGAACTCGGTGTCTCCGATCGTCACGCTCACGGCATCCTCCGTCGAGCAAAGGCCGTAACGATCCAGCCCCGCTCGCCTTCGTAGGCTACAACCACCTGAAGCCACCGACTGGGGCCCTCTTTCTTGAGGAGGTACCAGTACTCGTTGTCTCGTTGGCCCAGAAGTCGCGAGTAGGGACCGCGAACCGCGGCGAGGACCTCCCGTCGGTGATCAACCAATTCCGGGTGCTCGACCACGATGTGACCCCAGCGTTCGAAGGTCAGCTCCACGAGGCGTCCATCCGGGTCCTTGACCTTCGCCAGTACGTCCCTTGAAGCTCCTTGCTCCACACCCGCTGAAGGCCAGCGCGACGGAGACTCGTCCCCCGCTGGGCTGCTAGCCCGCGCCCTCGATCCGCGCCAGCGCCTGCTCGTCCACATGCCCCTCCCCCAGCTCCACGCCCGGTGGGAGCTCCACGTGCAGGTCGCTCGACGGGTCCAGCCGCAGGCGGCCCACGCGCGGCCGGCACTCCAGCACGTGGCCGCCGCGCGTACGGTCCTCCGAGATGAAATGGAGGTGGTGGCCGACCACCTCCAGCCCGGACGCGTAGTCGGGGAAGCGGAAGCCGACCAGCGTGCCGCTCACGTCGTGCAACTCGAATACGTGCTGCTCGGCGGCCACTTCGGCCAGCGGCCGGTAGGGCGGGCTCTGGCGCGGCACCGAGCGGGCGCGCACCAACTCGAACTCGCCGTCCACGCGCACCGCGCAGGCAGCGCTGTCGGAGTGCTGCTCGATCAGTCCCAGCAGCCCGAAGTGGTCGAGCGGGCCGGGCAGCCCCACGTCGACGGCCGCCTCGAACGGCACCACCACCGCGAAGGGCGTCCGCGCGGAAGCCGGCACCGGATGCACCAGGCCCTCTATGTCCGCGCGGTAGAAGCTCCCGTCGAGGGCGATCATCTCGCCGTCCAGCCCGTTCAGCGTGCCCAGCCCCAGGTCTCCGTGCCGCGCCAGCTCAGCGAACGTCAGGTCCCCCTCGTAGGCGCCGTCGAGCAGCGCGGCGATCGTCGAGGCCTGGAACAGCACGTACGGCTCGCGGTCGGCGTGCGCCTCGGACAGACGCAGCGCGTGCACGTGCAGGTTGGCGACCATCCGCTCGTCGAGCATCGGCGCCGAGTGTGGCATCGGACCACTTGATCGGGGTCTCCGAGAGGCGTAGCGTCGCCCGTGGACTTGCAACCCCCGACGGAGGAGGACTCCATGGCGGATGCCGGATTGTTCATTGGATGGGGGCAGGTGGTGCGTGGGCGCGAGGGGGCGGCGGTCGACGGGTTCAACGAGACCGTCGAGTTCCTCGGCCAGCTGCAGGGTGATGGGCGTATTGAGAACTTCGAGATCTGCTTCCTCGACCCGCACGGCGGCGACCTCGCCGGCTTCATGCTGGTGCGAGGCAGCACCGAGCAGATGGACGCCGTCCGCTCCGACGATGAGTTCCTGCGCCACATGACGCGCGCGGACCTGCACGTCGAGAACCTGGGGCTGATCGGGGCATTCCTCGGAGAGGGCATCGCCCGCCAGATGGCGGTCTACCAAGAGGAGATCGGCGCGCTGGCCTGATCGTGGCCGGCCGTTCGGGCGGCGGCGCACCTGCCGCCGCCCGCGGCTGTCGTACCGAGTCCGCCGCGGCCTCAGTCCGGCACCAGAACAAACCCACTGCGGGCTGCCGCGGCGCGCAGCTCGTCGTCGAAGCAGGCGAACGCCTCGCATTGCGGGTCGGCGCCCGCCGCCGCGAGCCCGCTGGCCAGCTGGATCGCGTCGTAGGGGCGCAGGCCGTGCGTCGCGGTTAGCTGCGCGGCGGACTCGAGCACCGCCGGCGCCGAGGCCACGGCCGCATAGGGCGGCGACTCGTCTGCCGTACCGAGAAAGTCCGCCTCGAAGGCGGCCACCAGGGTCTCGGCCTGCGCCACATCCAGTTCGCCCAGCCGCTCCTTGCGCCATAGCGCCGCGGGCACCTCCACCCGCGCAATCGCCGAGACGATCAGCGCATCGAGAGCCCGCACGATCTCGTGGCCCGGCTCGTCGGCGTAGAGCTTGACCAAGGCGGACGAGTCCGCGAATACGCTCAGCCGCGACCCTCGCGAACAAGGTCAGACAGCCGCCGCCCGCTGCCCGCCGCCAGCCGCGCGCGACGCACGGCGGCGTCTGCCGGACGCCTGACGGCACGCCGCGGAGCCGGCGCGAGCAGCCCTGCCC
>JACCSF010000262.1 GCA_013813135.1 Thermoleophilaceae bacterium
ATGCCCGTCGGGCATCGCTGCCACACTGGATACGCCACTACAACGAGCGCCGCACCCACACAGCGCTCGGCAACCGACCGCCGCTAGACCGCGTTCGGAACGTCCTCGGGCGCGACAGCTAGCGCCCAAAACCCTGCCCACAGCCGCGGTGGGGCTGGCGAGTGGCGGATTGTGCACCCAACCCCCTCCCCAGCTGCTGTTTACGCCCCGAGCCGCGCCAACACCGGGTCCAACGCCACCCGCAGGCCTTCCCAATCGGCGGCGCCGATCACGCCGTCGCGCTCCACGACCTCCCGGTTCCAAGGATGGATGAGCGTCGCGGGCACGATGCCGGCCTCGCTTGCCCGCACGATGTTGACCGGGCTGTCGTCGACGAGCACGTGGATGCCCAGCTCGGAGCAGCGGGTCACCTTGTCGAACGAGCAGTGCAGATCGTCGTAGGGCATGTCGATCTGGTCGAGCCACCGGGCCGTCGCGTCGGCGGTCTGGACGCGCCGGTGGCTTGTCACGTGGATCCAGTGTCCCTCGGCGTGCCAGCCGCGCACCGTCTTCACGGCGTTCTCGTAGGGAACGCCGGCGAGGATGTTCTCGTCGGAGTGCGTCTCCTCCACGCAGTGGATCACGGCGTCGCGCTCCAGCCCGTTGATGCCCCAGTCGTACTGCTCCTCGTAGGGCAGCTCGAGGCCGTAGCGCTCGCGCACGATCCGCTGCAGCAGATCCCAGTAGGGATGCAGGGTCGAGTCGATGTCCAGCGCGAGTTTCGCCACGGGCCGTACCCTAGAAGGCACATGCCCAAGTACTTCGTCCCCACGGCAAGGCCCGCGAGCGTCCGAGCGGCTCGCCGCGCGGGCCACGGCTACGGCGAAACCGCCCAGCCGGACTGGCGCCCGATCAACTGGCCCAGACACCTCCACCAGGTCGAGATCGACGGCAGGCCCATCAACTACGCGGACATCGGCTCCGGCCAGCGCGAGCCGATCGTGTTCGTGCACGGGCTCGGCGGCCAGTGGCAGAACTGGCTGGAGAACGTGCCGCGCGCGGCACAGGAGCGGCGCGTGATCGCGGTCGACCTGCCCGGCTTCGGCCTGTCCCCGATGCCGCGCGACGAGATCACGATCTCCGGCTACGGGCGCCAGGTCGACGCCCTCTGCGAGCGGCTCGGCCTCGGGCGTGTGGACATCGTCGGCAACTCGATGGGCGGCTACATCGCCGCCGAGGTCGCCATCCAGTTCCCGCAGCGCGTCGACCAGCTGCTGCTCGTGTCGGCCGCCGGGATCACGAGCGCCGACTTGGCGCACGCCCCGATTCTGACGGTCGGGCGAATCGCAACGGCGGTGGCCACGTGGGGAGCGGCCCGGCACCGGGAGATGGCGTCGCGGCCCAAGTCGCGCCACATGGCGCTTGCGCTGGTGGCACGCCACCCGTCTCTGCTGAGGGCCGACCTCGCATACGAGGGCTTCTTCAAGGGCACCGGCAAGCCGGGCTTCGATGCCGCCCTGCGCGCCAGCCTGCGGTACGACTTCCGTGACCGCCTGCCCGACATCAGCCAGCCCACGCTGATCGTTTGGGGCGAGAAGGATTCGATCATTCCGGTCAAGGACGCGAACGAGTTCGAGCGCCTGATCCCAGACAGTCGCAAGGTCGTGATGAAGGACACCGGCCACATCGCGATGGCCGAGCGGCCGGGGGCGTTCAACGACCTGATGATGGAGTTTTTCGCGGAGACGGGCCCCGCGGCGGACAAGCAGCCCGTCGAGGGCCGCTCGCAGGTCGCCTAGCCGCTAGCCCGTTACGGCGCCTTCGGACGCCGAGCCCACAAGGCGCGCGTACTTCCCCAGCACGCCGGTGCGGTACTTCGGCGGCGGCGGCTCGTAGTCGCGCAGCCGCTCGGCGATCTCGTCGTCGCTCAGTTCCACGTTGAGCTCGCGGTTCGCGACGTCGAATACGACCGTGTCGCCGTCCCGCACGGCGGCGATCGGCCCGCCGTGGGGCGCCTCCGGGGACACGTGGCCCGCCATGAAGCCGTGGGTGGCGCCCGAGAAGCGCCCGTCGGTGAGGAGCGCGACCGAGTCGCCCAGCCCCTCGCCCACCAGCGCGGCCGTCACGTGCAGCATCTCGCGCATGCCCGGGCCGCCTGTCGGTCCCTCGTTACGGATCACGACCACCTCGCCGGGCTCAATCGACCTTGCCATCACGGCCGCGAAGGCGTCCTCCTCGGATTCGAACACGCGCGCGGGACCGCTGTGCTCCATGCGCCCGTGACCTGACAGCTTGACCACGCAGCCCTCGGGCGCCAGGTTGCCGCGCAGGATCGCGAAGCCGCCGTTGGGCTTGATCGGGTCGTCGACCGCCCGCACCACGTCCTGCCCCTCGGCCTCCTCGGCCTGGCTCGCCACCTCGCCCACGGTCTGACCGGTCACCGTGAGGGCGTCGGCGTGCAGCAGTCCGGCCTCCTGCAGCCGCCGGATCACGACCGGCACCCCGCCGGCGCGGTAGAGGTCGGTGGCCACGTAGCGGCCGCCCGGCTTGAGGTCGCAGAGCAGCGGCGTGCCCCAGGCGATGCGGTCGAAATCCGCCAGCGCCAGCGGCACCCCTGCCTCGTTGGCAACGGCCAGCAGGTGCAGCACCAGGTTCGTCGACCCGCCCGACATCGCACCGGCGGCGATCGCGTTCTCGAGCGACTCCCGCGTGATGATGTGGCTGGGTCGCAGGTCGCGCTCGAGCACGCCCATCACCAGGCGGCCGCACTCCTCCGCCACCTTGCCCTTCTTGCCGTCCTCGGCGGGGACCATCGAGCTGCCCATCGGCGAGATCCCGAGCACCTCGAACGCCATGGCCATCGTGTTGGCGGTGAACTGGCCGCCGCAGGCGCCGGCGCCCGGGCTGGCGTGGTTCTCGAGGTCGGTCAGCTCGTCATCTGTGAGGTCACCGGCCGCGTGGGCGCCGATGCCCTCGAAGACGTCCTGGATCGTCACGTCCCTGCCGCGCCACCGGCCCGGTGCGATCGACCCCCCGTAGAGCATCAGGCTGGGCACGTCGAGCCGGGCCAGCGCCATCACGCAGCCGGGGATCGTCTTGTCGCAGCCGGACAGGGCGACCACGGCGTCGAACATGTGCCCGCGCGCGACCAGCTCGATCGAGTCCGCGATCACCTCGCGGCTGATCAGCGAGGTCTTCATGCCCTCGGTGCCCATCGTGATCCCGTCGGAGATCGCAATGGTGTTGAACTCCATCGGCGTGCCCCCCGCGGCGCGCACACCCTCCTTCACCTTCTCCGCGAGCCGGCGCAGGTGGAAGTTGCAGGGCATCGTCTCGGTCCACGTGTTGGCGATGCCCACGATCGGGCGCTTCAGGGCGTCGTCGTCGAACCCGACGCCCTTCAGGTACGCGCGCGCCTGGGCTCGATCCGGGCCGTCGAGGATGACCCGGCTGCGGCTGCGGGGGTCGCTGCTCACTCGCTGCCGGAACTCGGTCCGCGCGCAGTCGGCCGAGCGGACTGCTTGCGGCTGGGAACCTCGCGCCGGCGGTGGCGGCGACGCTCCCATTCGGCGAGCCGCCACAGGTCGCGCCGGACGCGCGCGGGGTCGAACTGGCGGCCGACCAGGTGCATGTTGGCGCGGCGGATCACGCGGTCCTCGTCGGAGGTGAGCGCCATCCACTTGGCCAGCACGTCGTCCGACGCGGGCAGGCGGTGACGGCCGCCGCTCCCGCTCATGTCGGGAAACTCGACGCAGTACTCGCTCAGCAGCTGCCCACTGCCCGGGACGTAGGCGACGATCGGCTTGTGCGCGTAGACCAGGTAGGCGTACGCCGGGCCGCCGCCAGAGCGGTCAGCCTCGCGGCGCGTGTGCTTGCCGGCGATCCGGATGAAGCCCAGGTCCCGGTACAT